>JALDXL010000312.1:0-2951 GCA_032155045.1 Nitrososphaerales archaeon | reverse complement strand
ATGCAATGAATATAAAGTTCAACCATTCAATTTTGTGTAATAACAAATTAAATTAATACTGAACTAAACTTTTGTTCAAATTATTATATATTTTTGTATAATTTTTATTCTCACATTCTCAAAATTTGTTAATCTTATATACTGTTATATAAATTAAAATATCAATATGGAGAATCGAAAATAAAGTCCGTTTATAATAAACATCTCCATTAAAATTCTTAAATAATATATTTATTATCACCTAATAATGAAAACAACAATATTTTTCAATGCTATGATCATAATGCTTCTTGGAATTGGTATAACAGTTGGAGGATTGACAGGGTCAGCCCTTGCACAAACAGATAATCAAACTAATGCAGAACAAGGTAAAAATAATACAGATAGTGGAAGCAGTATAATGGACAAAATTGGTGATGTAGCAAAAGAGAAATTAAAGGAAGGTGTACAAGAGATCATAGGTGGAAGCACCAATAAATAATAAATGACAATCATTTGATGCATCCAATAATATTTCAATATTTTAGATTTTATTATTAAAAATTATGAATATAACTTTAGATTAACATCAAAAAGATATTTAATTCTCGGATTGGGACTCGAACCTTCGTCCATCAGATGGGGGGATTCTGTTATCAACTATTAAAAGATTTATAAAATCAATGATCTAGCACTTTATTGTGAACAAATCTCAATTTGAATAAACAATTAGACTTCAACATGATTCATTGGTTATTCTGTTTTCTCTAAAGGAATGGTAAATTAGTTATATGTTGTTTTTGTCTTATTTGATAATGAGGACAACCAATCAATCGTAATATGTCTTTCTAACAATTTTTTTGAATTCTTAACTATATTTGAAGTATCAGGATCTTTTCTTATCAATTCTGCCAACTCATCAGAATTATCAACTGCAAAACAATTATAACCTTCTTTAAAGTCACAATAATCTTTTTTATAATATCTATATATATCTTCAATCCATTTTCTATGTAAAATTAATGCACATTCATTATGAATCGCTTCTAAGAATGTATATTGTGTACCACCACCATCGTATTTTATCAAGGATAAGTCTACAACAAATTTATATCTCGATAAAAGTTTTGAGATTGTAAAAAATGATTTTTTAAATTTACCATGGTAACTATTCTTGAAATCTATATTATCTTTACCAAATGTTAAATAAGCATACTTAGGGGTAACACAGCCATATATATCAATACAATTTTGACCCAATTTTTTGTTTGCATTAATCAAAATATCAATATTTTTTCCATATCCTATTCTGGAAATTGATACTGTACCATTTCTATCCAGATTTGATTCCACACTTGTAGGATATGGATAAAAAGGATGATATATGAATGTGGAGTAGAGATCATATCTTTGTTGTAAATAGTCTTGCATGGTTTTTCTAATAGTTATCAAATTCCATTTTTTTAAATATGGAATCATACGAGTTGATATATCTCTATGATCATGTATAACCAAGAATTTATTCTTTAATTTTAAAGTTCTTTTATTCTTCTCTTCCAATTCAGAAATTACATGGAAAAAATTATCTTTAATGACAGTTATTAAAACATTTTTCTTATCTAACAGATGGTTGAAATTTATATTTTTATATTTAATACCATAACCAAAATCACGTAATTTTTTCTCGTTTTTTATAGAAAAGTGTAAAACTGGTTTATTTGGATCAAGTCTCATATTATAAAAAAGATGTACAGTAAACGTTGTAACTCCACCATAAAAATATTTGTGAAGATATAACAAGTCAATACTTTGTTGAAGAGAAAATATACTCTTTTTTTCTGTCTCTTTTTCAAAATAAGTACTTTCTGTCAAAATTAATCACTATTTTAATGAAATTATAGAAGAAATAATGATAATGAATAATAAAGATTTCTTAGGATAGATTAAGGATAATTAATTTAATTACGTTAATTAAAAACAAAAAGAGTTTCATTCACTTGAATTTGTTTATATTTTATCATAAAATAAACTAATTCTTGGATTAGGACTTGAACCCTTATTCATCAAATGAGGGTTCTACTTTTGAATATTAAAATATTTATAAAACAAATTAATTCATTTCAATTATTTGGTATAGCAATCCAAAAAGGAGATTTTCCAGTATTAATATAGTTGATTATTTTCAATTGTTCAGTATCAATTAATACTACTTTATTAGTTGAAGTTACATCTACATAAAGTAATTTACCATCAGAACTAGTCCTTATACCATGTGGTCCATTACCAACATCAATCTGTTTAACAAGTTCCAATTTAATAGGATCTATAACATTAACCTTATCAGAACCTATTCCAGACACATAAACCATTTTTCCATCTGGTGAAACATCTATTCCATGATGTCCTGTGCTAACTGGAATCTTTTTGATAACTTGTTTGTTTGCTATATCTATAACTGCTACATCACTTGATCCTGCATTGGCAACAAAAAGGTATTTTCCATCTGGTGTAATATCCAAGTTATGTGGTCCTTTACTAACAGTAATCTCTCCAACTTTATCAAATGTATTCATATCAATAATTATTATTTTATCCTCTCCTTGCATTGTAATGTATGCTAATTTTTTATTATTGTCATTATAATCGGTAGAAAATACTATATTATGCGGAATTTTACCAACCGGAACTTCTTTTATCATAGTCATATTTTTGAAATCAATTACGCTAATTGTTCCTGAACCCTCATTAGCAACTAATGCATATTTCTCATCAGGCGATATCTTTACTCCTCTTGGTGTTTCTCCAACCTTAATTTTAGTAATTAATTCACCATTATTAAATAGATAGACATGTTTGTCCCCACTTGAGGCAATTACTGTTTCTCCATTAATAGTAGTATCAATATATGTCATATCTGGTCCAGCAGACCACGTTTGGTTGTTAGATAAAGATAATACTGCATTACCTTCACG
>JALDXL010000311.1:0-2959 GCA_032155045.1 Nitrososphaerales archaeon | reverse complement strand
CAATTTACTATATTAGTATAATATAATATCTATTAGTAATATTGTTATAGTAAAATATTCAGACAGATAGATTATAAATAAAAAATTTACATCAAGTTTGTTTCATATTCTTTATACTCGATAGTGGTTCTAAAATCAGTTAATAGACAAAGTTCAGATTTAAACAGAGACGGCCAAAGAACAACTAGGTTTTAATTTTCTAACCTAATCCAATAAAATAGGAGGTGGCACAATTAATCCATTATTGTATAGCACAAAGAAATATCTTGAAATGTTTGAATCCATTTTTGAAGATATTCTTACATTCATGGACTTTGACTTCAAAAGAGATATTGTTGGTTTTACTAGTCTATCTCATATCATTAGATGACTTTAATGGTACAAAAGCATCAGAATAGAAAAGATAAAGTAAAAGATGGTATTGACTTTTTATTATCTCATTTTGAAGGTAAACAAAGACTATTTCCACGAAAGATGTCTACATTTGCAAGCAATGGAAAACAATTTACAGTATATAATAGAGAACAAATACTTCAATCCTGTAGAATATCTCAGTTCAAAGATTGTAGACTTAGTGTTTATCCAGTTTTAGAAGAAGGTTAGTTACAAGCGCCAAATATAATATTCATAGATTTAGATTTACCAACTGGATCTCAAGATTACCAAGACAATTTAAAAGAACTAGAAAAAAATTTAGATAAAACTTTGAAAATAATAAGACAAAGATTAAATAGATTTGAACCGACCGTTCTCTGGACCGGGAATGGTTATCATATCTACATGGTTTTAGATGTTCGTCCATTAGAGTGGATAGAAGAATTCAGAGAATTATCAGTTCAGCCATCCGAACAATTTTTAAGATTTGCTGAATCTACCCTTACAAAAAAGAAGAAAGATTCGCATCATAATCCCTCATTTAAATCATGTTTGTTAAGACTTCCAGATACAATCAATTCTAAAAATGATTCAGAAGTTAAAATAATTCAAAGATTTGATAAAAATAAAATTTCATATATTTATAATCATCAGCTATTAAGAGAATTCAGGCTGTATTTAGCAGATATTGATATTAGAAAAAAAAGTATAGCAAAGAAAAAAACTAATAAAAATAGAGGAATTGTAACTGTGAAAAATCCGTATCATTCGACAATACAATATGGATGGATTGAACAATTATTAGAAACTCCAATAGAAGATGGTAGAAAATATGTTCTTTGGAGAATATTGTGTCCTTATTTGGTAAATGTAAGGAAATTAAAACTTGAACAAACCTATGAGATATTAAAAAGATGGTTAGAAAAGTGTAATAATTTAAGACAATTAGATTTCAATCCAGATGTAGAAATCAAAGCTAAACTAAGGTATGTTAAACACTATAATCCTATTTCAATTAAAAAAATGAAGGATGATAACAAAAATTTGAATTTACTATTGAGACAAAAGTTATAGATATCAACCATATAATCTAGTCAAAATTCTTTTAATTGTACGTTTGAAAATAAAAGACAATGGATAATCTGTTTTAAATCAACTAATGAACCCTTTTACTCAATGGGACCAAGCAGATATGAATCCAAGACAATACATGATTTGTGAAATTTTTTTGTCCAAATATGTTTATAATACTTCATTGTGAATATCTATGACTGGACTGGAAACATCCAAATCGTTATTGTTTGGATCCCCGCCGGCGCTGACATTTATCGATAGGTAACGATTTTGCATTATCAAAAGTTAGTAGCTCTAAGTGCACCTCTTCCTGTACAATAAGCATTTGATCCGTCCACAAACATTTTCTTCTCCATTGTACCCTTTAGTAATATTCATACACGCGAAACCTGCTATGAGGGTCAGAACGTGATAAATATTTCCATTTTATCGGGTCGAGAATTAACTCTGCGAAGTTACTACAGTTTATGGATTTCGAAGAATGAACGATACTGTAAAAATATTCGCCGACCAAAATACGATTAGGGTCAGCGATGGAGACGATCTTTGAAGCCAGACTTATGCTGGAACCTATCATGTCTATATAGGCCTTTTCTGAATCGTTCCCATATAGGACTACTAACCCATAACCATATGTCATTCCTATTTTTACGCTAATTTCAGGTAATTCATATGCACTAAATACAGTGTTTGAGACTTTTATCACTTCTAGTATTGCTTTTGAACAATTCAATGCGTTTTCGCATGCTTTGACCTCGTCATGTTCTGCTGGAAATATCACAATAACCCCATCACCTTCATATTTGAATACATAGCCACCATAATCTATAGCAGCAATACTTACTTCCTGAGCAAAACACTGAACTAATAATGCAAACTTACGCTCTGGTAAGGAGAGGCTCATTTCTGTTGAATGACTGATATCCACAAACATAGTCACCAGATTTATTTTGGTGTTCAGATGGCTTCGGAGAAGCTCTTTGGACTTTTCAGTTGACAAGTTGAGTTGGATACCCTCTGAAAGAGTTTTGGCTAGCCGTACACGAATTTTCTCAAGGGAAGTCAAATTACTAAAATTGACCAATCATCAATCTATATTCGTTTGTAGAACGTGCGGTTTTGTTGAATTTTTTGTTTATAATAGTTAAGTGGTATTATACTCATATTCATAAGAGGTATCTAAAAAGAAATTCATCTTTCCCCAAAACAAACCTTTTGTCTCTTTAATAATTGATTCTTGAGTGTATTATCTATAATAACTGATTCCATAGTGAAGATTTATTTTTTGCTGCCTAGGATAAATTTGCTTTCAGCATGTGACAATTTTAGTATGACAGCGTCACACGTTGAAAATTTTCTGGACCTTGAGAGACACTATTTTCTATCCTGTTTTTCTAATTTTATAGATAACATATTTTATTCGACGGTTTTTACTTTACATCATTAAAAATTATTAATTTCAGCTATTTTTAGATATACTGAATTATAATAATCAAGATATTAAATATTT
>JALDXL010000310.1:0-2987 GCA_032155045.1 Nitrososphaerales archaeon | reverse complement strand
CTAAAGTTATAATAGTTTATTTAATAAAAAAATTACAATAAGATGAGTATAAGGAATTATTATAGTCATTTATTTTGAACAGAGGAATAATTGTTTGTCAAAAGCAGCGGTACTAATTATGGATAAGAAAATTCATAGATTTAAGGTAAAATTTATAGAAAGATTTCAAAATATTCGATTTTATTCATAACAATAAAACCAAAACAAAGAACAATCATCTACATTCATGGATATTCTCCGTAGGATTAGCTGAAAAATTTCAGAAATAAGAGTGAAGTATGTAATAATAATGTTTATTATAATATGTAAAAATATGTTATAAAATAGAAAACAAAAAAATTTAGTTATCTTTTATGTCTGTAGAATCCTCTTCGTCTGTAGAATCCTCTTCGTCTGTAGAATCCTCTTCGTCTGTAGAATCCTCTTCATTAATTTGTGATTCAATATTAGTGAATTGATGCTTTGCTACTTCATTTTTTAATATCAGGTTCTCTGCTTTTAATATACTAACTTGAATGTCTCTAAGAATATTCAATGATTTATCAAAATTTGATTTATCTATAGCTTTGATAGCTTTGCCTAGATTATTTAGAAATTTAGTAGGAGGAGATGGTTCTATTACTAACAATTCTGTTTCGACATCTCTAACTTCTTTTATTGCATCTTGGAGATTACCATCAGCTATTGCTAACTGTGCTTTCTGCAAATTATTCATTAACTCAACTATATCTGTTTTCATTAATGCCTGAGCAATAAGATTTATGTTTTGATTTGACTGTTGTTGTTGAGATGTCGTTTGGTTAGTAAAAGATGATGAGTTAGTTTGAGCTTGTACGCTATCGAACAATGACATAATAGAAAAGAGAGCCAGTGGAATTATTAAATAGGCAGCGATATTATGACATTTCATGTAAACAATATAATAGAGATAATTTATATGACTTGTGAATAAAATCTCATATAGAATAACACATAAAATTCGCTAGACTATAAATGATGGGTACATTAAAGTAATTATTCCTGTTACCAGTACAATTGCTAAAAATATTGCACTAATTGTTTTTGTTGATACTATTTTACTATTCAATATTCACATATATTTTACTTGTTATATCTGAAATGGATTACATGAATAAAGGTTCTTTGAAGATAAAATTGTATTAGTTGATTTTATTAAATTTTACAAGAAGATGAGTAAAATGAACTATTATAGTCATTAATTAGTGTGAATTCTAAAAGTGCCGATTCTTCAGAAGATTAGCAGTAACAGTTTTGCAAATATATCGTTGTTTAATAGAATAGTCATGACTTCAATGTTTAGTATTACTTTTTTGATTGTTTCGTAGTAATAATATTAATTCATAAAATTAAACTATTGAGATAAAATAAAATACTTCCATCACAGGTTTAAAGCAAATAGTGGAAAAAAAATTAATGAATACCTGTAAGTTAAATTTTATTCAATGAAATAACGGTAATTTTAAATGTTTGACAAATCAGAAGTAATAAAGAGTGACTTATAACTCAGTTTTAAAGAACATATTTGAGGTCACAGAGGCTGAACGTGGTCTTCAAAAACTTCAACTTTTTCGACATCATTCACAAATCAAATCGTGGGATACATATAAAATGATCAAAATGATTAGTGGTGCAAGCAGAGAATCTTTTGTATTGGATGTAGGATGTTATGAATCTCCTATTTTACCCATGTTAAAAAGACTAGGATTTATCAATCTTTATGGCTGTGATCTCATACTGAAATCTTCGGATTGCAATCAAAATTTTACTAATATTAATAATAACAGTTCGTTCAAGTATCAAGAAGATTACGAACCAATAGCCAAAATGTATAGCGACAAATCCTATCAACTTTCGATTAGAAACTTGGAAGATACAGAGTATAGTGATCAGATGTTTGACTATGTGACTTCTCTATCTGTTATAGAACATGGCGTTAACATTGAAAAATACTTTAGAGAAATGAGTAGAATTATAAAAAGTAATGGTTATCTTTTGACATCTACAGATTATTGGCCTGATAAATTAGTTAACAATAAAAATGTCCTTTCTAAGGAAACACCAGATAATATTTTTAGCAGAGATGAAATCGAAAAGTTGGTAGAGATTGCAGATAAAAATGGATTGAAACTAATTGAACCGATAGATTTTGAGTATAAAGATAAGGTTGTTCGATGGAATTCAATAGATTTGGACTTTACTTTTATCTTCTTCGCTATGAGAAAAGAATAAAACTTTTTTTCATTTGTCAGAATATAGTATGAACCCTGAGAAATGCTTTCACCTAAGGGAGTTGAATAGACATGACTTCAATGTTCAATCTTATGTAATTGTCCTGTTAATAGTAGAATTGTCCTAGTAGGGTATTCCGACTACATTGTACTTATTTTAGTAACATTATTCTTATGATAAAGATGTAATTCTATAGATATTACCTTCACCATCTGCTCCTCTATCTAATGTCAAAACATACAAAAAGCCATCTGGACCAGTTTCAATATCTGTTATTCCACCAAAAGCGGTTCCAAGTGCTATTGCAGACATTTCTTCTTCATTATCTGCTATGAGATCAGTAAGTCTTGCTTGAGTACTATTATCAAATTTAATTCCTGTTCTATCTTCATTAACTTCAAAATAATATAGATATCCATCAGTCATAGCACCAATATCTCCAACAAAGATATTGTTGGCATATTTATCTCCAAGTTTTGATGAATTTAGAAATTCAATATCAGTAACTCCAATAGATGGAAGCCAACTGAATACAGGGTCAGCATATCTAGAATTAGGAAAATTAACTAATTCATTTTCTGTAATTCCATTTTTTGATATAGGACCCATTACTTGAAGCCATCCGCTGTTAAAACCTGGTTTAACTACATTTACCTCATCATATTCACTCGGTCCATTTTCGGTATCCCATAAAATATTAGTTACAGGATCAAATGCTATTCCAAAACTATTACGTA
>JALDXL010000309.1:0-2990 GCA_032155045.1 Nitrososphaerales archaeon | reverse complement strand
CTAAATTAACTCATTCGACTAACTAATAACTTGTTATCATAAGAATAAAATAGAATTTCCAAAATTTTTAATATCTTATTATTTCAATCTAATTTCAATTTTATATTGACTACTAAAAATTAAATCATTATCTAATTTATTCTTGTATTAATAAAAAATAGATACAAGATAGTATCTTCAATAGATTCTGTATCTTTATTGATATCAAGACAGTTCTATAAAATTTATGTGTCATAGTACTCAATACGTTTATAAAAACTAAAAGATAATTAAAAAATTAAAAAATCAAAATCTTTCGATATCTCATATATGTTTAATTGAACCCGATTTAATTTTTTGATACGGTACTATAAATAATGACTACAAAAAAATGTGATTGAAAGATCTTAATATTCATGAAATTAAATTTTTTATATTGAATAGCTATAGTTTTTTAGAGATTATAAAATTATATTGTTATATTTATGGAAGATTACAGAATATTTTTAATTACTATTTTTCCAAATTCTTTATCTGATGTATTGTTTCTTATGTCTATCAACTTAAAGGCATCACTACCTACTAAATATCTTAATTCTGACTGATTATCGGATGTGATTGCTTTTAAAATCACTTTTGCTACTTCTAGTGGATGCAAACCTTCTTTAAATCTAGGCTTAAATTTTGATATCCTCTTTTGTGTCATTTCTATGTATGGAGAAGAGTCAATAAGAACATTTTTTCCTATCTTTAAATTTTTATCAAAATTAGTTTTAATTACACCTGGTTCTATTAGTATGATCTTTATTCCAAATTGTTCTAGTTCATAAGCCATAGATTCAGATAATCCTTCTAAAGCAAACTTTGAACTTACATAAGCAGAAGTAAGAGGAAATCCTATTTTACCAGCTATTGAACTTATATTTACTATTATACCTCCTTTTTGTCTTCTCATTATTGGCAAAACTGTTTGTGTAACTCTTATAACACCAAATACATTAGTTTCAAATTGTTCCTTGAATTCTTTAATAGAAATTTCTTCAAATGGTCCTACTAGTGCGTATCCCGCATTATTGACTAAAACATCTATTCTTTCTTGTTCATTAGTTATCTTATTAATTGCTTCTTTAACAGATTCGTCATCTGTGACATCAAGTTGTAAAATCTCCAATGATAGTTTTTCTTTTTGTTTAATATTATTAATTATTTTAGCTTTATCAAGATTTCGCATTGTTAAATATGTAAAAAAGCCATTTCTAGCTAATAATAAAGAAGTCTCAAATCCTATACCAGATGAACTACCAGTAACTACTGCAACCTTCTTATTAATGTCTGTATTCATATTGCTATGTTTCATTATTAAATTAAACAATATGTTATATTTTTCGTTTATGCATTATTCAGATATTTGGCATGTTAATTTATATTTTGAATATTTGCAGTAGCATATTCTTACATCATTGTTTATTGTATATTTATTGTATATTCCTCATACTTAAAAACAAACCGTAGAATATAGTTCCTGATATAAACATATTTTTTAAAAACATATTCATAGTATAATAGTTCTTTGTACTTGTTATGTACAAATCCAAGACCAGAAAAAGAATCTATTACAATAACATTATCTGTTCCGTTCTTGACAAATCTTTAACATACAAGTTAAAATAGATATTAACTTGCAAACAAGATAAGACACCAAATACCAATAATCTAAAAACCACTTAGAACGAGATCTCAGTTAAAGATTTATTCTTCCTCAACAGAACTATTTCAAGTTATCAAGAATTTGCTACTATTTTTTGGTTCCAATAATTAATTTTAGTAATCAGATGTATTTTCTGTTTGTTATTAATATTAGGTAACCGAGCTTATTTCCTATTGTAGCTTGGTTAATTCTATTAATATGGTTTCAGTCTAATCATTAATATATGTTATAGTTAATTTTGGTAAAATATGGAAAAAGGACATTATTTCAAAACATAATTTTGTACATAATTAACATGGTAATAAAATTTTCCTTGTTATTTACAAAATACTTATCTATCGAAAATCTGTCCTCTTTTGGTTTGTTTATATCTTTATAACCATTTAAGGATGTTATATTATTTTCAAATTTTTTACTAGTCATTTTGAATAACTAAAATAACACATCTTACAAACTATTGAATTTCCATTCTCATCATTCCTTTCCATCCAATCATCAGTTCCACATATAGGACATTTCTTGTATTCATTATTTTGGTTCATTTTAATTTTTTAAACGATCGATTTATTATATATTTAATGTGTTTTAGAAGATTTATTTTAAATTTTCTTAACTATTTCTATACATTAGTTTTTCATCTATTCTTGTAAATTTTATCATATCGTCGTTTTGTAGTTTGCCATATACCGCATAATATAATCTTAATAACATTTTCATATTATTTTTTATTTCTATCTTTCTAACATTGAGTTAAAATACAATTTTATCACCCAATTTTAATTTCAAAGCATTAACTACTGTATGTAACTATACAATAAATGTAGTTTTTTGTCCTCTACTATTTGAATGAAGATTATTTATTGTTTTCTAGAAATTTTGATTATCGAAATAAAGCTATCGCTATTAATTATATATTTTAATAAAAATTGTCGAATATTTTTCATAATCTGAAGGGATAAGACTGATAGGAATGAAAGATTTCAGATTATATATTTATTATAATCGTTTTTAAATAGATTATTAATATTAACCTTATAGATGATAAAACAAATTTTATTGTATATTATTTTTTAGCTGTCTTTTAGTAATTATTCACTTCAAATATTATATAATAGTTTAAAGTAAAAGCAATAATGAATTCTAAAATCAGTTCAATCATCATCTCATCATTTCTCGTATTTGCTTTAATTGCAGCAATAATTCCAACCACATTTGCACAAAATGATACTGCTACTTCAGAAACTGGAAACATGACTCAAGACCAAGGTGAAAATATGACAGGAATAACTCAAAGTCAAACTGG
>JALDXL010000308.1:0-2999 GCA_032155045.1 Nitrososphaerales archaeon | reverse complement strand
GTATCAGAATTAATTTTACTAATTATTAATGACAATATCAATAAAGAAATACAATACCCACAATTAGCTATTCCTGATATTCCAAATGATGTATTGAAATATAATCTAAGAACATGTTATGAAAGATTTGACATTAACTCATGGAAATAAATATCCTATTCTATTTCTATTTTTGTAGACACCAATCAATATAATCAACAAGATCTTCATGAAATGATCGCAATACCTCAGATCCCGTGCTGACAAAATTAGCATGTATTAGATAGATTCATAATATTCTTGTTATTAGTGGAACCAAAAAATAGTTCAAATGTGTTTCATATCTCGCTGACCCCATTTAGTATAAGTTAAATGATTTAATTTTTATTATAAAAGACTGAATTGCTATTTGATAAAGATATTATTATAATAGTAAATGGTGTACATTATAAATATTTACATGATATAATAGATACTTTATTTTCTATCATGTTTTGTATTCTAATTTAGGTAAAGGATTCTCATGATTCCAAGATAAGAAAAATTTATGTTTTAAATTATAAAATGCTTCTAAAACTGAGCATAGAACAGAATATCTAAAAAATTATAAAATATATCTAAATTACTTTATGCTTAAGTTAACAAGACTACATCATCTTTAATAATCATTATCTTTAAAATGTATTTTTTTATTTTATATTTCAACAGTAGACATTATCTTAAAATATCAACTATTCAGATACATATTAATGCAAAACGAGAATAAAAATGCAGAAAATATCAATGTCATAGGAATAAAAGTTTTAGAACAAAATGGGATAAACATAGAAGAAATAATAAAATTATTAGTATACAATGCATCAGTAGAATTTGCCGCCTATTACTATTTCACAAATTTAAGAATGCATTGTACAGGACAAGAAGGAGAAAGTATCAAAGGAGTTATAGAAGATGCCCGACTAGAAGACTTGAGTCATTTTGAATCATCTTTATCAAGAATATATGAACTAGGTGGAATATTGCCTATCGATGCACAAGAGTTCATAAGAATGTCTGGATGTGAATTTCTTCAACTACCTTCACCTAAAAGAACAGATTTAAAAGAAATACTAAAAAAGTGTTTAAAAGCTGAGCAAGGAGCTATAGTAAATTGGAATAAATTATGTAATTTAACTATTGGTAAAGATCCTGCAACATATGACATAGCAAAGGATATTTTGAGAGAAGAAATCGAGCATGAATCCTGGTTCTTGGAACTATTATATGAAAGACCTTCAGGTCATATGAGAAGAAAATATCCTGGTGAGCGACCGCATACGCACAAACATTCGCGATCATTAAATATTTAGCAAATAAAATCAGGACATGAACAAGCTATTTTATTACTATAATTTCTTTATCTGCAAAGAGTTTCTGCACTAAAATAAAATTTTAGTGCATACTTAAAGACACCTGTTAATTTACGAGAGTAGATTTAGCTGAATGTTCTATTATAACTTGAATGCTACTAAGATTTGTCGAAACCAGAATATCCATTATATTATAGTTATGTATTCTTTGTATTTGTATTTTCTTGGTCTTAGCCTACGTTATACTTCCACGGCATTAATAATATTCAGAAATGAAAAAAGAAATCCTTTTCGGCGCCTAAAAAAATTAGATTTGGTAAGAAAATGAAAAGCATTTTCTTAAATATCATAGAAATGCTATTTCATAGAATTGAATCGATAAATAACTTTTAATATAATAATTAAATATATCATATTGAAGTAGAAAAATGATGAGATGTTCATTTTGTGGACACAATTTATTATATATTGATAAAACTAAATGCAATACTGGTCAACAAATGATACTCTACAAATGCAAAGAATGCAAAATAAAATATAAAGAATATTATTATTCGTAGTTTTATATTTTACTTAAATAGTTATTTTATAGATATCTAATATTAAATTTCAAATATAAAGATGAAATATTAAAAAATTAAACTCTTGGTAATAACCATATAATTTATATCAAAAAATTAAATCAATAGAAATAGGAATTATGCACATTTTGTCATAAGGTTATAAGAAGTTTCTACTGTCTTTATAGCAAGATAATAAATAATTCGCAATACAATATCATAATAAATAACTAATCTCAAATTATCTCTTCACCTAAGAAAAAAAGTAGATATAAAAGAGCCATATACAATATTTTCGCATCATAAAACAGAATTTGATTGTAATTATATAGTTAAATTTTTAAAAAAAGTGAAATTAAGTAAGCATTGAACATACATATAAGTTTATGATATAAATGCTAAAGTTATTTTTTTATGATCTGTATATTTTCTTATATCAAACATTAGATAAGATAAATCAATAAAAGACGAACATTAACATTAATTCAAAATATTGCTGTATACATGAATCCTATGTATGGTGAAATGTTATAAACTGGGAAGACATTTGCATCGTTTTAATAAAATCATTAAATGGATTTTTTATTGAAATATTTAATCCAGATAGGAATTTACATCTTGGCAACAAAATTCTACAAAAAACTATATACGTACAAAATACAAAGATTTTTGTAAATAAAGTATCATGAATAGTGAAAGCGTATTTGATTTAATAGTTATAGGAACAGGATCAGCAGCGTCAGCAGCTGCTTATGAATGTAGGTCGAAAGGATGGAGTATAGCTGTAATAGATTCATTACCATTTGGAGGCACATGTGCATTGCGTGGATGCGATCCTAAGAAGGTGTTAGTGGAAGCAGCCAAGATTGTTGACTCGAATCGGAGGCATGAAAACAACGGTATATCAGATTCCCAGGGAATAAATATAAAATGGTCTGATTTGATACGTTTCAAACGCACTTTTACTGAACCTTTTCCGGAACATAGAGAAAAGGGTTACATCGAAGCTGGAATTAGTGTATTTCATGGTCATGCTAAGTTCATCGGTAAAAATAAGATTCAAGTTGAAGAAAATAATCATGTTAATAAAGAGAAAACTACTGTTCTTAAT
>JALDXL010000307.1:0-3010 GCA_032155045.1 Nitrososphaerales archaeon | reverse complement strand
CTGAATTAAAGGTTTTTTATTGTATTCACCACAAAAGCAGATGGACCCGAGAAAACTACGGGCCCGTCGGAAGTAACACCGATAGCGGTTCTAAAATACGAGTCTTATGTAGAGATACTACTAACGGGTATTTAGCTTTTATTATTAAGAACTTATTTATCAAGAGAAAAGAACAGTCAAAAATTTGCTTTTGAAACCAATAAAAGTGAATTATCTAAAGTAACGATACTATTAATTCAAATAACGATGAATTACTTCTAATAGCTTCGTATTTGTTATTGGTTTTTTGACAACTTCTAAATTTAAATCATTATTTATTATATTATCATACGCAGTTATTAATACCATTTTTATATTCGGATTTATTTTTGATATTTTTTTAGATAGCTCGCACCCCTGCATTGATGGCATTTTATAGTCAACAATTATTAAACTAAAATCATTTGGATATTTACTAATATAATCAAGAGCCATAAGAGGATTTGTAAACCCCATAACATGGTAACTATTTTCTTTTAGTATAGTTGTAAATAGAAAAATGACATCCTTTTCATCATCCACTACAGCTATTGAATTAGATTGGAACTCCAAGGTTTTTTCTAATAGAGATAGAATAATCGAATATTTAATCTGCTGCTTCCATCCATTCCATTGTCTAAAATACTAGTTTGTACTTCTGATGCTGCATCAGCACCTGGTAATCCAGATGGGAAGTTATTATATCAAGTGCTACACCATTTACATTTACAAACATTTTTCTGGGTATAAATAATAGAATAATTTAACAGATATTATATATATTTGAAAATCCTTTCTATTGTTTAAGTAAATTGATTCTAAAAATAGTGAGAACAATGAAAGGTCGTGTGCAAAGTAATTTTAAGGTTCCACATCCAACATTCGTATCAATAGCTATAAGCATTGCAATTACAATCCTAGTAGTAGCAATATTAAATATGGTTGATACCGGAACGATGGGAATAGATTATGCTGAGGCCGCTAAAAGATTCAAACCAGATGAGCCATGATATTAAAAAAATAATACAAGCTGTATATCACGCACCAATTTTATATGTAATAAAAAAGATTTTTTGTATATTTGATTATCGATAATATATAAAAAATTGAGAATTAATAAAATTTAATTTATTTTTATTGTTGTAATATTGTTTTTTTACCCATAATCTTGTTGAATAAATCTAATTCTTTTTCATATAATATTTCAGTTAAATTAGGATTTATTCTTAAGGCTTTCTCGTAATATGCCCTGGCTTCATCATCTTTTCCCATGTTAGCCAGTATAAAAGCCATAGTACTTTGCAAATATTCATCATTAGGATTATTCATAGCTGTTTTTTCTATAACTGAAAGTGCTTCCTCACTCTTTCCCATTTCAGCTAAAGCTTCTGCCTTATTATTAATGGCATATACATCAGATGCATTAATAGATAGAGCCCGGTCAAAATATTGTATTGCCTCATCATTTTTTTCCAATCCCAATAAAGCACCTCCTTTGTTAATTAAAGCGTAATTATTTGATGAATTCTTTGAAAGTAATTTGTCAAAATATTGTATTGCCTCATCATATTTTTCCAATCCCGATAAAGCAAGACCTTTGTTATTTAAAGCCTTTACATTAGATGAATTTATTGCTAGAATTTGGTCAAAATATTGGAGGGCTTCATTATATTTGTGCAACTCCCATAGAGCAAGCCCTTTGTGATTGAGAGCATCAATCTGTGATGCATTTATCTCTAGGATTTTGTTATAGTATTGTATTGCCTCATCATATTTTTTTTGACTGTACAAATTATCAGCCGACTCGAAAAATGCATCTATTTTTGTTGAATTATTTGTATTTTGAGCATCAATAGTAGTATAAGGAAATATATAAAAGGATAATAAAGTGATTATGATTAAACTAAAAGACATGACTTTATTGTGTTTCATGCTAATTGTTGTTATACTTTATAATTAATATATTTTGATATAACCCTCTAACCCCCAAACACCTGAAGATTCAACAGATTCATAATTAACAAAGTTACAAGAAATATTTAGAAACTAGGGAAATAAAAAACTGACTTGTTAAGTTTGGCTCGCTTTTTCTACTTATTATTAGAAATTTTATATGAATTAAGGAGAAATACAAGTGTTAAGATAAGTAGAGATTACCTTAACATATTCGAAGAACAGATTTTTGTTACTTAGTAGCAATAATATGTTAGACATACTAAAATCATTTGTGATACAAGATTGTTACCAAAAAGTTATATATATTTTTTAGAGTATATATTTTGGAATTAAGAATCGACAGTATTTTATTCTATCTTTGTATATTAGTTATACCCAATCAAATTGCATTGCTTTGGGTGGGTGGGTGTTGAAGGCTTTGTAACATTTCCTTTGACACCCAAAAATCGGCAACTTTTTCAATAAACTGTAACGATGCTGGGGACCCTGTATGTAATCATACTATGTATGGTGAAATAGAAAAAAGAACTATTGAAAAATGCCAAAGAACATGGGACAAAGGAACATGGATATACAGGAGAATCTTATGATATATTATCCAAAAATGCTGAACGGTTAAAGAGGATAATAAAACAAGTTTAATTATATATCTTTATTTTCTGCTGAATATTTTGAAAAATGATTAATGTTTGAAATTATTGAATTTTGAATTTTATTTATAGTTATAATCAAGTTTTCTCCGAATTTGGAGTAATTTCTCTTCCCTAACAACAATTATTTAATTCTCAATTATAAAAATTCAAGTAGTGAGAATTTAATACCACTAGCGATTCTAAAATAAGAATCTACTATTGTTATGATGTAAATAACTAGTATTTAGTTTCTATTATAAGAAACTTAATTGTCGATTAAAAAGAAAAAGAGAAATAAAAAGAGATGTAGTATATACGTACAATCAATTCTTACACCATTTTTCTCAAATTTTTTTAAATAAATATAGCTTATGTTTATAGTTATTTTTTTGATAGAATTTCAT
>JALDXL010000306.1:0-3011 GCA_032155045.1 Nitrososphaerales archaeon | reverse complement strand
CTCCTCCATTAGCCATGGAAAGAGAAAGTGTTCTTGATAGATATTTTGAGGATATTACAGTTCAACTTGTTGCCTCAGAAAAAGAAGGACAAGATAGAATTGCCAATATTCCTGAGCTTTGGACTAGATAGATTAGAAAAGATGAACTAAAATGAAAGCCATAATTAAATCTTAAATTATTGTTAAATGGATTTCAGATTTACAGATCGTTGGTTATATAGGTTTAGAGGGCTTCGAACATCACATGTAATTCTCCTTCATTATAGAAACATCTAGTGGATTAAATAAGTAGTGTATGACCGAACAAAAAGTTTTAGTGTAGGAATTCAGGACATAATAAAGTTAAACGAAATAATCAATAATGGAGGTAATAATTTTTCTTTAAATAATAGAATTAAACAAAAAGAAGAAAAATAAAATGAGTCATGACATAGCCTAGGTCTTATCTGTTATTATGAAATCTATGGTATCTGTACTTTTATTATTATTTCATGGGCAGCCAGCATCTAACCAGCCATCCATATATCCTACCGAATATCGTGGGGCGTTTGGCGGCCCCCCATTAGGATTAGAGTTTTTCCCCTGAAGACAATCATTTTGTCCATCATGATATCCCTGATCAAACGCCGCTTGTGAACTACCTGTAACTGAATGAATTCCCACTATCATTGTCATAACGATAACGATTCCAGATATTAGTAAGGCTCTAGTCAATATCTCACCATTTCGTTTAAGTCTCGTCATAATATTTTGTCTAGAAGAGTTTTATATAAAGAATTTTATACTTGAAGGATACGTAGTGATGGTAACTGCTTAAACTAGTCCAATATTTTTATCTTATAATCGCTATATATTCAAATATATCTTTTGTTACAAACAGTACCTTTAGCTGCAAAATCTGATCCAGTATCAAAGTTAACAAATGAGCCTCCTTGTCTGAAAGATGTTAGTTTTGGATCCTGAGCCTTTACTGTAACAAATCCGTTCTATCTTTTAGCGCGTTTATTATAGATTGTAAAGCTTTAACTTTCTTATTTGCTGGATCTGTCGTATCACCAACTTTCTTAAATGCTTTGTCTGCAGCATTAGTGAAACTATTGTCTTTGTTACTCATTGAAGTCATATAAGTGGATACTGATGTGGACATTTTACTTGATTGATATTGTATATTTTTAGGCAGATGTATAACCTGAATAATTGTTTAGTCTATCTTGGACGTACATCTCTATCTCTGAGAATCATGAATCTGACCACTGTATTCTGTTACATATCATATAAGATTTAATATTTCCTCTATACATCTGCTAAAGGATCTTTAATAACTCTAATGATTTGAGATATTCATTTTCGCTTTTGGTAGTTTTTTTGTAGTCCAGAATTTGGCATATAATAGGATGGTTTACTTGTGTTGTTTGTTGTTGTGGCACTAGTTACTATTTTGTTATTTTGTTGTTTGATCTATTATGACAAATGATACAGTCATACGAATTCTATTTTTTGTGTTCTTCGGACACACCACAGGTCGATACAAAATTATCTTCATCCGACCAACCATTTACATGGTCTACGATCTGGATTTGGTAAAGCCCATTTAATTTTGGACCAGTAATTAAGATATCCCCTGAACCAGAGTTAGCACCAGTAGCTTTTATTGTTTTGCTTGCCACCACATTACCTTTATGCTTAATATCTGTGATTTGGATTTCTAAATTATCATTGGGAGGATATCCCTTCCAAGAAAACGCTATATCCGAGTCTACATTGTTGTTGACACATTTCTGAGAATCTATGTCGATATCGCGACCATTTTGGGACCATGCACTATTTGTACTAGTAGCAATTGTAGTTCCAAAGAATATCACTAATATTGCGATTATTGAGATGTTTATCCTTATATTCACCCTCAATACTACAATTTCTTAGGTTATGGTAATATTTAGCAATACCGCTATTTGTCTATTAAGAGATGGCAGTCACGAGCCTTGTATTGTATTAGAAATTAGTCTCAAAAACTAAAAAAATTTTTATGATATTTTTTTTGATTTTAATTAATATCGTATTCTTTAGACATATGTTATCTTATTCAAATTCGAGGTTAAAATCGACTAAATAGGCAAATTTATTGGAGAAAATAAAAGGAGAATAGACTCGGTAATCTTTTTCATTGTTTTAATTAATGAATTCTGAAAAAGATCATTAATAATTAAATAAAAGTAATGTCATCTGAATGAGGAGATGAATTAGTAAATGAGATTATGAACTTTTTACTAAATTGTATTAAGGATAATTGGAAAATTATCATCCAATAGTACATCATATTTAAATAAAGTATGACTGTAGAATCAGAATAGATATAAGAGTAATGTTTTAAACAATTGTCATATTAGCAAAAATTTTTGGAACTGGGTGACTACAACTATACTTTTGAAACTTTTCTCCCGTAATAACAGGCTTTTCCTAGAGTTGTGAAGATTCAGGGGAGAACATAAAATTTTCTCGGCAAGAGGGATCCCTGTCATTGATGGTTTAACTTGTGGCTATCGTCGATGCAAGGAATAGTATTGTAAATCAAAGTCAAAATAACTAAGTCACGAGTGATGGCTCTGGTTGAGATGATATTTTATTTACAAACAAGTACAAGAAAATTTGTACCTTTTGCGACTATATAACTACCTCAATTCAAAACCTTGCTTTTTATCAATTCTCAGCAAACTGTGGTTTTGGATCCCCCACAACAAAAAATAGTTCTGGTCATATCATCTTACAGATGACTAAAAAAATATCTTAAAATTCTTGTAATATTAGAATAACATATCAATATGAGGAATACAGGGAAAGGTAATCAAGATTGAAATTCGCTAATCATTTATAATATGTAATTTTATATTTGACTTCTAATATACTTAACAAGATAGGTCAAATAATAATATCAAGAAAGATAAAAAATGTAACACATTTGAATTATTAAGTTATCATGAACAAAATTATTTTGTGTGTTTTTCGACTATACC
>JALDXL010000305.1:0-3042 GCA_032155045.1 Nitrososphaerales archaeon | reverse complement strand
TCCATGATAAAAATTGTGAAAGTTATAAAAATAATGCACTAAAAGGGGCTAGTGCTGAACCTAGACAATTAATGTTTCACCAAAATGAAGTACAAATATTAACAAATGTTTTAGAAATTTGTAAATTATGCATAAATAAGAATTCTTCACTATTTCAATCAAAGGATATTGTAAATGAGCTTAATCAAAGTTTAAAGATATTAAGACCTGGTAATAGTTTGAAAGGTGCGTCTCCAAATATCTGTATTAAAGATCACTTACAAGGTTTGTTAAAACTATTCAATTTAGGTTAATAAACAGTACCTAACTATCTTTTAACATAATATTTAATAAATAACGAGCTCATACTATATTCAATAATTTGCCAAGTAACAATAATACTAAAAGTAATAATGAAAATATAAACAAAGCAATAAATCTATTTCAAAGATGGGAGATTGAAGAAAAAGAATGGAATACTGAAATAGCTACAAAAGATATGAAAGTTCATAATATTGAATCAAATAGAAGTGAGACGGTTCAGATTTCAGGGTTTCCCAGACTGAAACCAGTAGATCAAATACATTGGGAACGTGTATACAGCTCAATAGTCGAACCTACAACGGGTGAATTCTAACCAGAGAAAAATATCAGGGGACAACCAATTGAACCTTCTGACGGTGGTCCAAGAGCAAGGGTTATAATTTCACAAATTATACGTTTAAAAAGTGTAACAGCTGAAGAGTATCTCTATACATTAGGAAATATTTATGGTTTCAATTCATTAGTGTATTAGTTTCTTATCCATATTCTAAAAAGGAAGTTTATACAAAAACATATTTCAAAAAAAATAGATACTTTGATTCTAAATCAGGCCATATGGTTGAAAAAGTTGAAAGTCCAATAGGTCAACAGGATCAGTATTTACTAAAGTTTTCACCTTCTGCAGTTGACGAACTATTTGCACAAAAGATAAAAAGTGATACACCATATACATACAGAAGAAACAGGAATATAACACCAACAAATCCTTGTTCCTTCGTAGTTAAAGAAGAGAGCAGTGGTTTAGCAGTACAGGTGGCATGGTCAGATATCAAAACAACTTTAGATTTATTCAAGAATAAGCCATTTTACTGTTTGTTTAGATCTGAATATATTTCACCACAGGTGAAAGCAGCAATGAAAGAAATGCAGGAAGGAATTACTGGTGAAAAAACACCAGCAAATCCAGCTGCAAACAGTAACAATAGTTTTACTCCAGATATTAGCAAGACAAGTGCATACAAATAGTGAAAATAATTGGCTAATAAATCAAGCAATCCATTTGGACCAATGACGAGTTTAAGAGAAGTGGTTATCAATCCAGATAATACTATGGAATTTCCAAAAACAAGAGTGATAAAAATATCCGAAATTCTTTACAGACGTTTTATTTCATTTTCAAAAAAGTATTATTCCAGCCCAGAAACATACGAAAAAATATTATCAGATCTGATAGACAATTATGAGCAAAATAATAAAGATCGACAATGGTACAACTTGGAAAGGTAAAAAAATCAAAAACCAGAGAACGAATGGTATTTCTCACCAAGCAAACAGATTCATTCCCTGGCAGAAGTGTATAACGTAATTTAAAATTACACCAATATTTTATATAAATATTATGGATTTAGTTTAATTTGAGTATTAAAAATTCCGGAGAAGACTATTGATTTATGTGAAGGTCATTCTCCGGAAGATGGAATAGATTTTCTACCTGCTAATTATAAATAATTCTAATATTTTTTTAAAGATTAAGATAAATACAAATAGTGAAAATTTAGATAACTTTCTAATTTAATAAAATCTCCCGGAGAATAGAGTATCATGGAAATATAATATTCTCCGGAAATAGTGTGTTATAGGTCTTAGGTATGATAAAAAAAAGTTGTGCTGTTTATAAAAATTTTAGTAAACTTGGTTATTTCAGAACGATATTATTAAAATTTATTATTTAACAATTTTTGATTTTTTTCTATTTTTTTATTATTTTTTTGAAAAGGTCAACAATATGACTTGAACAAGAGTAATGAATTTTGACTGTTCCGTCTTTATGAAATTCATTTACACTTTCTACCATTGTGATTGGCGATTGAGTTAAATCTCTCCCACAAACTTCACAAGAAAATACCGCTATCGATTTATTCTCTAACTTATATCTCGACATTTTTTCTGGTTAATTATTATAGTATAAACTTCTTTTTGAACATATTGTTTTTTAACCTAAAATATAGGTGAATTTTCTGCACATCGTTATCGTAAAGATCGGACTATATCAGAAATGGTTGCAATAAAAAATGTTTCTTAAATATCTATATCGTTAAACTCTTTCTCTTCAATTAAATGATTAGTAGTAAAAGAACTCATTTCTTATTATTATTATCCTTAATCCAGCATTCTTTACAAATAGTATTACCATTTTTGTTTGTAAATTCGCTAGTATCACGTTCACTTTTTCCACAAACAGAACAGAATGCTATTGAAGTCAATTCTTTACATTATAACTCCATTATTTAAGGACAATAAATATAACTAAAACTATCACAAATGGACCATTATTTCTGATATTTCTTATTAGTGATTTCATTTTTGTTGATGTAAAAATCTTTAGTATTTGTTTATATTTTATAACAAAAGAATAGAAAATAATTAAGTAGTTTGGATGTGAGTTCATGATTTTATCATGAGATTCTATATCACTTTTTTCTTCTAACCTACATGATTCAAAACTATCACTTTTATCAACTTCTTTACTTTTTTGCTTAAAATCAAAAAGAGTCTTTCTTCTATTTTCTCTTATTCTACTTTTCCTATCCTGATCTGTCATAAGGGTTTCTTTAGAAACCTAGCCTTAAAATGTACTTGTTATATTCTTTATTGATCTATAGTATTTTTTGTTGAGTTTCAGATTTACAACATTTAGAACAGAATACTAGTACACTCATTTCTTTTTTTTACCATCTTTTTTTTGAATAACCATGGTGAGAATTTTTACAAATTTTTAACCATGGTTACTAATATGAT
>JALDXL010000304.1:0-3043 GCA_032155045.1 Nitrososphaerales archaeon | reverse complement strand
AAATTCATATCGAAAATAATTTCAGTTGGAGTTTTTTCACTGCTACTAATACAATCATTATCTACCACTTATATTTACACTGATCACCTTGCCCTAGCACAATCGCCAGCTATAAAAACTATAGAATTAAATGACAATCTGAAAGAAAATAATAATCCTAAAATAATAGCATTTGGACATTTTGCAAATAATCAAATAAATGATGGAATTGTTACATGGATTCAAGGTGGATTTTGGGAATTAATAATAAACAACAATACAAACGCTATAAGTAATAACAATGACAATAATAATAACACTCATGCAAACTTCAGAGCGAATTTTACTATGATAAAACCAGACGGTACTCTTTCACATAATCACAATATTGAAAATTTTACATCATCTGATGTTATTATTACCAATAAAGACATAGTCGTAATTGGAAAAGCAGATATCTATTCTGACATCAAAGTTAATAATAATGAATACAAGAATGTACCTTTAACTATCCACCTCATGGGTAACAAAGTATTAGGACTTACGATCGATGTCGGTAAAACTGAAGGGCATTTTGCTAGTCCAAATGAAATGTTTGGAACACTGATTAGTGGGATTGGATTAGATACCTCCACAAATAATATTAATCAAACAACACACAATCATAATAATTTACCAAATGATAGAGAGAAAATTAAAGAAAGTTCTATGGAAATGATGAAACATTAAGATCAAAAAAAACCTTTTTCAATAATAATCTAAAGAAAGTATGTAATTTTATTTAACTAGATAAAATAATTATTAGTTTTTTTTTATTTACATTGAAATTATTATATATTTAAGAATATAAACATATTTCATATAGTATTATATAATATTAAATGTTGATTATTACCAAAGTAAATGAAAAGAATTTACTATATAACTATAGGATTCTCAATACTTGTGTTACTATTTTTATTCATTTTTTTAAATGAACAAAATAAAAAACCTTTTTCACTAGAATTAGATGCCATTAAAGATCAAACAGATATTTCTGGTACTTTCTACAGAGTTAAAATTACTAATTCGGGAACAAATCCACTTACTGAAATAGAAGTGAACTTGGGAAAAGGCGATATTCAAAATATGGAGTTACTCGAACCAGGACAATCATTTTTCTTTTATCCGAAACCTGAGACTAATTCAACTATAGTAAAAGTTACTACTTCTGAAGGCGTAGAGAAAGAAAGCAGTTATCGTTCTCCATTAAAAGGAATTGGGTTACCTGGAGGTGGTAGATAAAAATTGAATGAAATATTGTACCGATAAATCAGGAAGTTAAATAAAAGAGAAGCATCCAAAACTCTATGTAATTACAGTCCATTTACTAATTTTATTCAACTGAAAACTTAAGAATACCATAACAAATTATCAAATTAAAAACAAGCTAAAAAGTAGAGACCAATCACAGAGGAAACAAAATAAAAACTTCGTAATAATTTCCATACGACGTATGATTTATAGTTCGAAAAACTAAGAATAAAATTTTTATCAGCTATAGATTTAAACCTATTGATT
Organism: Nitrososphaerales archaeon; assembly: GCA_032155045.1. Lineage (GTDB taxonomy): Archaea > Thermoproteota > Nitrososphaeria > Nitrososphaerales > Nitrososphaeraceae > TH1177. The sequence continues at coordinate 1,504 of JALDXL010000304.1, read as the reverse complement.
TACTTACTATTCATCACTCTGCATGAATCTAGGCTAACTCTTAATATCATTTAGCATATTAGTTACTTTTTATAGTATTAGATTAGAGAGTGAGATTGATTCTAGCCTTTTTATTATTATTATTAGATCTGTAATAGAGATTGTTATCTTTAGAAATAGATTTTGATATACTTTCATTTACAGCATCAATTAATCTGAGAATGGATACACGCTTTTTAAGTATATTAAATTTATAATTACATTTCAAGTCAGTATAATAATCGCTCATTATGATTATATTTAATTTTGGATTTGTTTCTAGGAGTTTGGTGCTCAGAAATAATCCATTTTCATTGGGCATTTCGTCATTAATAATTAATAATGAATATTGCTCTGGATTTGCCTGAATTTCCTGACAGGCTATAATTGGATCATTGAAACTAGAAATATTATGGTAACCACTATTTTTTAGAGCTTCTGTAAAGATATTTAATAGATCAGTATCATTATTTACGATAGCTATAGATTTATTTAGCATAGTGTATATAAATATAAAAATCGTATTTAAGTATGATTTGTATCACATATTTTGATAACTTTAAATTTGTAAGGTCAATAACCATAAGAATTATTACATAAAACCCGAAATCAAAACAAAATGACTAGAGTTCCATAGAAATTCTTGTGTTATCAATATTCTCCATTAGTTTTTCAGTTAAAATAGCTTAGTAAAATTTTATAGACTATAAAAATATAATTAGCTTCTGTAAATAAATAAAAAAATATCCTAATCTAATCTTTGGTTGATTGATCGGTTTGAAATTTTATAATAATTATTTTTACATTGAATCTTTTGTAGGGTTCTGTTAAGTTAACAATAAATCTATAGCTGTGAATGTTCTATTTCTAATCTAATAGGTTTTAGATTTGAAAGAAATAGGACATCCAGAATAGTAGTTATGTACTCTCTTTATCTATACTTTCTTGGTTTGAGTTTACGAAATACTTCAAAAGCATTAGTGATTTTCAAGGATGAAAAAAGGAGTCACATATCTATTTGGAACTGGATTCAGAGGTTTGCAGAATATCCAATTTAAAAACGTAAAAGAATGTCTGCCTTTATCATAGACGAAACTGTTATTCAAATTGGTAATCAACATTTCTGGCTATAGATTTGTATTAAACCAATTCATCGTTCGGTACTTGGAATATACATATCGGAGAAGAGAAATATGGTTATTGCTGAAAAATTTATTCATTCACTAGTAGAGAAACATGGTAGACATACAGTGTATACAGATGATAGAACTTGGTATGATGAAGCATGTAATGTAATTGGATTAGACCATTATCTACATTCATCATTAGAGAAAAGTCTAATGGAACGGGTCAATCAGTATTTCAAAGCTAGAATAGAATTTTGATGACTATTATCCGTGCATTCAGAAAGATAATGGATGTAATCTATTTATGTATATAACTGGATACAATTCTTTGTTTCAATGTACAACGATACAATATACAA
>JALDXL010000303.1:0-3052 GCA_032155045.1 Nitrososphaerales archaeon | reverse complement strand
TAGGAGTAGGAGCTTTATTATTTTTCTTAGGTATGGCAATAGGTCCAGCATTATCCGGGATATATATTCAAACAAATCAATCGATTATAGAAGGTATTAACGGTTTGTTTCCATCAGAGGAATCATTTAGTATGATATTTTTTACTGCTGTGGTACTATCAATTGCATCTATTGTTAATTTATTAATATTAAGGAAAAAAATTCATCTGACAAAATAAATAATAATTAACAAAAATTTTAAATCCAAAAATAATTTTTTAATAAAATTTCCAGAATTCTTTATTCTTAATCTTCTAATAATCCTACAAAGGTTCTTGAAAACTTTCTTTTTGCTATTTGAAGAGCTTTTTTTCCTTTTGGTGTAAGACTGTATATTATAGTTTTGCCTTCTTTTTTTTCATCTAAAAAACCAGAATGTTTAAGACCTCCGAGAGCAGGATAAATTGTTCCTGGACTTGGTTTTTCGCCTTTTCTTTTTGCTATTTCATTAGCTATTTCTTGACCATGCATTGGTTTTTTTGAAACTAAGAAAAGCATCAAAAATCCTAGTAATCCTCTCATATCACAGCATTCATCATCATCTAATTTAACCATGTATTATATATTGGATAAGCGATATATAAATACTTCAAAATAGAATATATTAATTTGGTAGAGTTCTCTGAATTTTTATATAACAATCATTAATTGTAAATTATACTTTTAAGACGATATTACTCTATACATAATAATAATCAAATCATATAACAATAGTAATAAATAAAAATTAATTAAATAACAATCTACCAGAATAATGTCAATTATTGTAGTAAGTACTTTTTATTTTTATTTATTCTGCCAGACTTAATTCTGCAACACTACTTTATGATATTTTTGTTGAAACGATATAGAAATATATTTATACACTTTAAATAATAAATTATAAAAATGTAAATGTGTTGTCTTTTAGTAAAAATAAATTTTCGTTAAAATAAATTCATTTGAAAAATAAAATCAAGCCGGATTATATCTGATAAATATAAATGATTTTTTGGAATAATTCAAAATTGCATTCAATCAAATAAAATAGTCAACTTAGCAGGGAGAAACTTCGCTGAAAGTATTTTACGTTCAGAGATATTATACACTTCACCTACGAGTATTCCTCATAGATAAAAAATAACATTTTTTATTGCAATAATATACGTTGTGATAATGCGATCATTTCTATTCTATACTTACGCATTTTGAAATATGAATAGATTTTTATAAATTCGTTAACAACTACAAGTCAAAAATGGGAACTTTTGTATTAGTACATGGATCCTGTCATGGAGGATGGTGTTGGAAAAAGGTAACTCCTCTTCTTAGGGAATATGGTTATGATGTATACTTTCCAACTCTTACAGGGTTGGGAGAAAGAAGTCATCTCGTATCCAAAAACATTGATTTAGATACTCATATACTTGATGTAACTCAGATATTAGAATATGAGAACCTTAATGAAGTAATATTAGTTGGTCATAGTTATGGGGGCTTAGTTATTGGTGGTGTTGCTGAACAAATGCCAGAAAGGATTAAACATCTAGTTTACCTTGACGGATATTTGCCTGAAAACGGCAAGAGTGCTTTTGATCTGATACCTGGTCTAAAAGAAATCTATGAGACAAGATCCATGAAAGAACAGGGTAAAGAATGGCTTGTGTCATCTTTTGATCCTACAGTTTGGGGTGTTAGTGATCCAGATGATGTAGCATGGATGAATAGTCGTCTATGTCCTATGCCATGGCATACTCATGATCAATCTTTAAGAATAGTCAATTTACAGGCTCAGAAGATACTCAAAAGCTATATCTCTTGTACTGAATACAAGAATTTTCATTTTATGGCTCAAAGAGCTAGGTCACAATCAGGTTGGGATTATCATGAATTGAAGACAGGACATGATGCTATGATTACACTTCCAGATGAATTAGTACAAATCCTAGAATTAATAAGTAAATCATAATACTGTTAGAATCATGTTACAATCAATTACGGTACCGTAATAATTATCCAATTATCTTGTTTAGTATAATCTTTTGAATCTATTCTATATTTATTCATGGATTTTGTTGTAATTCTATTCTTGCCTTTTTTTTACCATTTGTTAATTCTCTGCTATATATTCTTAATATCATTTTTTCTGCAATATCCCATTTACAATGAAACATTTCTTTAGAATATTCAGATAAATGGTCTATTCCTAGATGCCTTATCTGGGAAAAAATATGAATAAAAAATAATTTCAGATGAAGAAAGGAGGGCCAAAATCCTGTTGAGATAATTAATGACAATTTGATAATCTTTGTAGAGAATTTTAATTCTCATTATTATATAGATAAAGAATTTTTAAGAAGTAAAGTTAGGTATTTGTATAATAAATGGTTAATTCTAAAAGCAAAAGAGATTTTTCTTATAAAGGTTAATAAATATAGTAAAATAATTGGGGTATCTCCACCACAAAGAATAATTCTTAAAAATTTAAAGAATAGAGTGGGAAGCGTTACCAAGCGAGATATCATAAATTTAAATAGAAATTTAATAAAAGCTCCTAGTGATATTATTGATTACATTAGTATTCATGAGTTATGTCATCTAAAAATACAAGAACATTCACATCATTTTTGGAGTTATTTAAGACAATTTGTATCAGATTACGAGAAAAAAATTGAGTGGTTACATAGAAATAGTGAAAGTTTGATATTCTTATCATAGTCAAGTATATTTTCTGGTTGTTGTTAATGTTAATTTTTGTTTAATTTAAATTTAAAGAAGGAATTGATATTCTATATAATGAAATGAAAAATATATAGTCAATAGTATTAATCTTAATATCATTTGATCAGTACTTTGTATTTATGTCTTCAACTAAAAAAACTGATGATATAAGAAAAGAAAATATTGATCAAATTAAAGAATCAACAAACAAATACTTAGACCAACAGAAACAACAAATTAAGAATACTGTAGCTAACGTATCTGACACTACAGAAAAGATTACCCAAAATGTAAGTAAATTTCAAGAAGATAA
>JALDXL010000302.1:0-3067 GCA_032155045.1 Nitrososphaerales archaeon | reverse complement strand
CTAGAAGTGATTAAATAATCAAGATATGATTTCTTCTAATACTATCAATCCAAAATCTTGTAATTCTTGATGTGGGACAAGAATATATTGGAATACGGTAGAGCATGCATACTTTGAAGGATTTACAAAGACTAAGCATATCTGTAAGAATAGAGATAATAGCAACGATAATGTAAGTAAATCATTTAATTATATACCTAAACCAAATTATTACAAGAAATCATTCTATTCAAAGGAACCTAAACCCAAGATGTCTAATTCATTAGAGTTATTACAAGGTTCTATCGATTCAATTTAAAAGAAGTATGAGATACTTTCGGATATTGTTTCTGAAGTTAATGGTAAAGTTCATGGTTCTCAATCTTATATTCTTTCAAATAATTTAATTTCAATAATTGTTTACTTTGAAGTTCCAGTGGGTAAAAGAGAAGAGGTAAAAAGAAAGTTTCGTAATTCTATTGTTACTATTTTAAATAGATAAAAAAATTTCTACTTATTGAAAATATTATTTAAATAATCTATCATCACCAATCTTAAGACTGCCAAGTCCAAACTATTAAAACTAGAACTTGAATTCTTTTCCAATGCAACATTTGCTTGTCTTATTAAGGTATTGAAATATGAAGAAACTCCTCTTTCCTCTTCATTAATTCTTCTTTGAATCTCTTTTTTTAGTTGTTCAATTTGTTCAGAACTCATAATTATTTTAATATAAACGAAAAGGAATTTATGGGTTGTAGAAAAATCCTACAATATTGTTCTATAAGACTCTCCCTCTCTTACTCGTATTCTACTAGTTAAATTAAATACTTTTTGCGAATCTTATATGGATAGAACAATTCGTTCATTTAGAATTGCTGCAGTATTAGAAGAAGTTCATTTAGAATTGCTGCAGTATTAGAAGAAAAGACATGGGAAGAATATAGAAAATTTTTGAATATTAACGATCGAAAAATATTTGATAATCTATTCACTGTTGCAACTTTATAATTCTACTAGTTCGTATGCTGCTATTCCAATAAGAATACACCCAATTATGATGTCAATTGTCTTTCACCATTACAAGACTCTCAAAGAGGAAAATAAAACAATATCTGGAATTGAAGATCTATGATTGGATATTAATTATAAATCAATCGCTTTAAAAAAAAGAATTAGATAAATGGAAGAGTTATTATGATATCTTACGTAAACCTAACAGAGATTTATTTAAGGAAATGTTACAATCTGTAAACAGATATTCAAATGCAATAGAATCAAAATGTGATGATTATGTTACTGAATCATTATTAATATCTCTAATATTTGATCAGTATAAAAAATTAATGAACAATATTAGTTAAGAAATAATTTTTTTTTGTTATTGTTTCACGATAGTCAAATATATCTTTTATATATTTCGTTCATAGTATAATATTTTATATGAAAATATATAATAAAAATATAAGAAACAACTATATAAAATATTTAGAATTTCTTTCATCTAATTTTCACCTTAAAAATTAAAAGAGATTGTTTCTACTTTATTAATAAATATAATAGATTATCTCTACCTTTTATGTCTTATAAAAAAATAAGAACATTCAGTCTATTTTTATTACTGGGTTAGCAGCATTGTTTTTTCCAGCAACTGCCTTACAAAATTCTATTGCAAGTGGACAGGAATATTATACAGAAGATAAAGAAAATGAATACTCTAATCAAGAATATGATCCATATTCAAGTTATAATGATAATAAGGATCCAATAATCAATGTTGAGAAAAAATTATTCATATGTGAAGATGCAATCGACAATTCAACCGACTTTAATTGTCAAGGTCCAGCCACAGAATTCTTTTCCCTTCCAGCAGGGCCAGATAGCGGTGATTATGTACCATGTAATGATGAAATATGTTTTATAGATGAATCAGACTTTAATGCTCAAATTTTTAAAGAAGTTGCAACTATCCAAGGTCTATCTTCTGAAGGTACACCAGTAAATCTTGACAAGTTCCATTATACAGTAACCGAAAGGTCAATAGACGATATAATAACTACAAACGAGTGTTCTGCTGTAGGTTTCAGACATAATATCTTCTTTGAAAAAGCCATAGATGATAAGGACGTTTTCTATGGGATATGTGTTAATTATGTAGGAGATTGTGAGGGGACTGCATATCCTGGTGAAGTAAAAACATGTACTATTGAGAACTACATTGTTTTTGAAGATATTCTACCTATAGTAGATTCACAAACTGATGAGAGTAATGCTGCAGATAATTCACAAGCAACAACCTTACAACAAACAAACAATCAAGCCGAGCAATATCATTTCAAGAATTTAAAAGATGTAATGAATATTCGTCAAAACTAACAAAACAAACAATCATTTTTTTTAACAAAAATAAATTACTGTTATTACTATAATTACAAATAATTTATCTTTAATTTTTATAAACAATATAGGATTATTTATGATACCTAGGCGAAATTGCAAATAACATCTTCGGGGGGATAGTTTAGGTTATAGTCATTTCTCATTCTATTTTCAGGTTGTTTTGTTAAATTAGAAAATTATCTTAAATTTCACTATATAGATTTTTCTTAATTCTTAAAACATATAGTAAAAATATTCATAATTAGTAGATAGAAAATCTATGCAATCTTCCGGAGAATGAGGTATTTGGGCAAAAAAGTATTTTCCGGGGGTTTAATTAATGTCTAGTCAAATAGAAATAACAGTTTTCTTGCTCTAAAATTTCCTATTGTTATCTCATTTATTTCTCTTTACCTTCTATGAGAACTTAAGTATGTTATCACTGAAATGAAATAATATTATATGTAACAACGGGGGTATTGAGATAACCTTATAAATATAATAAATCGAGATATCATAATGAAAAATAACTTTTTTTCACGATATTTGTAAGTATCATAACAACCATAACAGAAACATCTTTGTTTAACTCAAGATGCTTCCTCTGATATTCCCTGTTGTGGACCTATGACTTTATATAATAAGACATCAATGACTGTTCAAATATCTTTACAGATAGGTGGCCCTAAATACGATGCTACTTGTATTG
>JALDXL010000301.1:0-3087 GCA_032155045.1 Nitrososphaerales archaeon | reverse complement strand
GTCCAGCAGACCACGTTTGGTTGTTAGATAAAGATAATACTGCATTACCTTCACGAAGAGTAGTAAATACATTATCATCTATATTTTTAGAATAATCTGAATTTGTTGTTTGATTTGGTTGAATTTGTTCTTGTTCTTCTTGTGCATATGAAAACTCAAAATCGATAGATTGCATAACTGAAGATATGGAAACTGTTGTTATGAACAATATAATAATAGTAATTAACTTAGACAATGAATTGGAAAATTGATTTATTGTATAAAAGCATTTATTGATTAAAATCATTGATTATAAAATTCTCAATGTTCTCGAATTGGGACTCGAACTTCGAAGCAATAGTTCGGGGTTTATATCAATAAATAAACAAAGAGTGTATCTACCTTTTACTAATTGTATTATAATTAGAAAAAGAAGATTATGAAGCGTCATCTTAGCAAATTTGATAAAGATTTGTTATATAAACAAAGGAAGAGAATCAAAATGATCAGATCATTTCTTCTTAAATAACATCATTTCCTATTTTTCTTCTGCCTTTTCTGTTAGAGTTTTTAGTCTTGTTATATCCCTTTTAAAGAAAAGATCTATAAACCAATCTAACATTACTCTAAATTTTTTTTCTGTAGTTGGTAGATTTCCTAAATAATATAACCTCCAGAAGATCCATCCAATAAAACCTTGTATTTTACGTCCGAATACTATTCCTACTCCATTTCTTTTTCCAATAAGAGCCATCATTCCCTTAGTTTTGTAGTTAAAAACTAATTCTTCTTTTTTCTTTTTTTTATTTGAGTATATCTCATTAATTATATTGTTAGATACTATTCTAGCTTCTCTTAACGCATGCTGAGCTGTAGGTGGGTATGGTTTCCCGCTATTAGGATCTACTATAAAAGCACAATCTCCTAATGCAAAAATACTTTTATATCCATTAACTTTTAAATTTTCATTTGTAATTATTTTTCCAGATTTATCATGTTCACAATTTAAACCAATTATGACTTTACTTGGTTTAACACCGCCAGCCCAAACTACTGTATAACTTGGTATTTTTTCTTCAGTATTTAATAATACATAATCCAACCCTATTTCTTTAACACGTTTATTAGAGATTACTTGTACACCATTTTTCTCAAGTTTATTTAACGTATATTCTGATAAATCATTTGAGACTTCTGGTAAAACTCGTGGACCAGAATTTACCAATATTACTTTAACATATTTTATATCTATATTATGATAAAACTGTTTTACAGAATCACGGACAAAATCATTCAATTCTCCAATTGTTTCTACACCAGAAAATCCACCTCCTGCCACTACAAATGTCATTAAACTTTTTTGTAATACTATATTTTCGTATTCCATATCAGCTTCCTCCAGCATATTTATAACATGATTTCGTAATAACAATGCATCACCAATAGTCTTCATGGTGAATGCATTTTTAGAAGCACTCTCTATGCCAAAAAAATTTGTTTCTCCTCCCAGTGCCAAAATCAGATAATCATATTTTAGAACTTTGATTTTATCATTTAATGTATTGGAATCCTTGCCTATATTATAGCTTATAGCTACTTCCTTTGCTTTAAGGTTTATTGAATCAATATTTGCTTCATAAAATCTAGCTCTTTTGCAGAATGATCTGATAGGTGTCAGTATATGTCTTGTTTCTATAGCACTGGCAGCTACTTCTGGAAGCATAGGTGTAAAAAGAAAAAAATTATCTCTACTTACAATTGTTATATCGATGTCAATATTATCTTGAAATTCTTTTTGTAACTGTTGTAATATTTTTATTCCAGCAAATCCACCTCCCAAGATCAAGATTCTTTTCAGATCTATCGGTTTTGTTCCATGTACGAGTTCAATATGTTTTTGATAGGAATCAATTCTGCCAAATGATATATGACATTTCGGACATCTATAACGAGTACCAAATTTTATAGAAAGTAAAGACGAAACAAGACCTACTGTAATACCAAAAATAAGATGAGTAATTAATGAGCTTATCAAAACAGTTAAAAATTCTGATGAAAGAAGTTCTGAATATTCATAGAGTTCTTTTTCATCATCAGGAAATTCCTGGAGTGTATTTACTGTTTCAGGAGTGAGAACAAATTGATACACAGGTATAAAGAAAATTATGAATACCACAGTACCAGCAAAAATTCCATATATTATTCCGTTTGACGGTTTACTAATATTTAATATCCCAGTTTTATACAAGAAAATGCCTATAACCACCCCAATTGAAATAGCAGTCACCATGTGTATTCCTATACCTGCAATAATCACAGTAGATGAAGAATATACTCCAATAACATGTCCAAATACTAGCCATGACAAGTAATAAGGCATTCCCATTGCCACATCAAAGATTGTTTTAGGAATAACAAAAATGATAGCTCCTATAATAGCCCCAACTACTACAAAAAATACTTCTCTTTTAAGAGAAAAATCTATTTTTATTTTGTTATTATAATTCTTCATAATCTACTATTATTATATTTTTTACAATTTTTTTGTTACTTTTCATATGATTTCTTTTATTCTTGACTATAAAAACTCTGAGATAAAAAGAAGCCATTGAAAGGACAAACAGTTCAAATATAGCTACTTTATCATTTTGATGTGAAGAAAAACATGCAGATGCCATAGTCAATTCATAAAAATCAGTACTCAAAGGAGAAGTATTGTAAAAATAGTCTAATTCAGGCAAATTTATTTACACTATGCTGTAAGATAGATTAACAATTAAAATATTTCTGGAGAAAAATTTCCTGAAAACTCTTTTGAATACAATTTCATTTGTTGCAAAAACGACTTGAATTTGACGTTTAAAGAATATTATGTTATATTGTGTTTATTATCGTTATAGATTACTATGATTATTAGAATAGACTCTTAATAATTATATTGATTAATTAAAAGTAATACTACATAATAATAACCCTAACAGTAAAATATTTGTTTATTTAGCTTTTTTTGGAATATTCTTTAATTCTCTTTGGAAATATAGAAGTAAATTTGTTCCAAGTTTATTCTCAAGAACAACCTCAAAACCAAAAAACAAATTCTATTGTTCT
>JALDXL010000300.1:0-3094 GCA_032155045.1 Nitrososphaerales archaeon | reverse complement strand
TGAATTAATTCAATACAAATCTATAGTCAGTAGACTTGATTACCAATCTGAATACTAGCCTACTCTATTATGAATGCAATCATCAATCCATTTTTATAAATCAGAAATTGAGAATCTTAATCTAATTCTATAAAGCTACATCTTTTAATTGTATCTTTAAAGATAATTAACGGTTTAATGTATTAGGTAGACTTCCCTTCTGTATATTAACATCATTTTAGGAACATATAATTACTTTACTATTATTATTCAATAAACAATATCTGTTTATTGAATAACAACCAAACCTAATATAATTAAAAACTCAATTCTAGAAACTTAATATTCTATCTAGTTAAAACAACTTGATAGTAAATATCATAAAGTTTTTTACCTTATCTTGTTTCTAATCAATTAATATATTTATCATGAATAAGAAAATGGATATTCCAGAGAAGGAGAGAGCATTAGTACTTCAAGGTGGAGGATCTCTTGGGGCTTATGGGGCTGGAGCATATAAGGCATTATATGAATCTCTATCTAAGATAGATACAACTGATGGGAAAAAAGGAAATCCTATATTTGATGTTATAGCAGGAACTTCAATTGGAGCTATTAACGCGGCTGTTTTAGTAAGTTATGTCATTGAGAATCAGACCTACGAAGGATCTGCTGAAAGGCTTATAGATTTTTGGAAATATCTTTCTAAAGAATCAATAGTAGAAAAAAATCCATTTTTTAAACAATGGTGGGATTACTGCCATTCAATTAATCCTAAAATCGCATCCGGCGAATCTGCCAGACGATATTATTCTGCTAAAGAGTTTTCATTGTATGGCGTACCAAATGTTTTTTATCCTCCTCAACCTACATATGATAACAAGTTTTATGATTCAGATAATACATGGTATCGTTATAGTAATGAACCACTCAGAAGAAGTCTGGAAAGATTTGCAAAGTTTCCAATCGCTACAACTCTAGAGGAAAATCAACCTAGACTCCTACTGGTTGCAGTTGACGTTGCTGACGGTATACCGGTCACATTTGATAGTTATCCAAAGGAAGATGGCTCACGGAAAACAGAATACGGAAGATTAGTGAATCATAAAGATAAGGAAATTGGATTTGAGCATGTTATAAGGTATGACAAGGGAATTACATCCGATCATGTTATAGCAAGTGGATCTTTTCCAGTCAACTTTGATTTTTCTAAAATAGAAGTTGAAAGCTACCATTCTGAACATAGTAATAGCTCAATTGATTTAGATAAGAGGAACATAGAAAAAGACAATTGTTACAGAAAAAAGATACGATATTTTTGGGATGGAGGTCTTTTGAGTAATACTCCATTATTGCAATTAGTCTTACTCCATAGGCAATATTGGTATAAGATCAGAAGATTGAATGATTCTGTTCCAAGATTGGGAATATATATAGTCAATTTACATCCTAAAAAACAGGCAGAAATTCCTACTGATAGAGATGGAGTCATCAACAGAAACAATGACATAATTTATTCAGATAGGATTTTACAAGAAGAGGCTATGCTCTTATTAGCATCTGATTATATTGATCTAGTAAGGGCACTTATAAAGATGGTAAAGGATTATGGAGCTAAAGATGATATAATAGATAATCTCTTGAACCAGAAGACAAGATACCATGGCGAATTCGTAAAAGCTAAAAGATTTCTGGATGTAATTGAAGGACGGTTTCAAATAGACGAAATAATAAACATAAACCGAAAGAATGATGAGCATACTATTTCTAATAAATCATATGACTTCTCTGTCGGAACAATAAAGCTGTTGCTTGAGCTAGGATATAATGATGCAAGTGAAGCATTTAATGAGTATATAGAATCTTCAAAAAGAACGAGATAATAGTAAAGCCTGTTGACCCAAGGAAAATAATATGTATATATTATTACTTTATATTGTATACTTTGCTCAATTTCTAAAGAATTTTTAAATTTATTTTTATAAATTTCCTTAAAACAAGGAGTGCGTCAATCACAATCAAATACAAAATTATATTTAAATGAGAAGCCAATGACTATATTCAAATAAGAAATGAATATGGCTAATAAAAATAATAAATATCAAATATACTTATATTTTAATTACCTTTATTGAATATGATATGGAAGCTAAACATATTATTTTAATATTGCCGATAGCATTATTCTTGGCAATACATATCTCACATACAGAAGTATTTGCTCAAATAGGAAGTACCATTAATATACCTACAATACAGGCTGACTATTCTGTAAGCATAGTCCCTGGTGCAGCTATGAAGGATAATACTTATCATTACTATCCACCAAAAATTGCAATTCCAATCGGCACTACTGTGGCTTGGTTTAATTTAGACTATGGACATCAACATACAGTAACGAGTGGTAAACCTGGTGATCCAGACAGAGGTCACATTTTTAATTCAGGTATTATGCCAACCTTTCCTGTTAGATCTTTTTCTTTGTTTTTTCCACATGCAGGTGAATATCCTTATTCTTGTGTTATACATCCATGGATAGTATCTTCGGTATCTGTGAGCGATGCAAGACTTAGTGGAATGAATTTCGATTTAGCTTTAGGAGCAGGCAATATATGGAATATTACAGAACATCCACGAACATTATTGAAATTTATTCCAAAGACGGTGTTATTAGATGGATATACTCCTATTACTTACAATGTAACTATTAATGATGATGCAAATAACCAAACGATCTTTTCTAGCGTATTCACAACTAGAGGCGAACCACTTCCACTTGAGTTAGTTTCTGGTGTAAACGAAACCTCATCCTATGGACCAGATTCTAGTAGCAGTGGAGTATATCATATCCAGTCAGATTTCAAAAAAAATTCTTCCTATCGAATAAGCATTGAAGTAATAGCAATTGACAATGAACTAGAGACAAATCATATAAGTGATACATTCAACTTAAGCACCAGTCATTGATTCTTTTACCACTTCTTGTTTTTTTTGTTAATCCTACAATAACTAATAAATTAATATTTCTTATGAATATAAAATATAGTGTTATAGATTTTCTTGTTCTTTAAACCGTTGATAGATTTATAAAATAGAATAATAAATTGGTTAAGAT
>JALDXL010000299.1:0-3097 GCA_032155045.1 Nitrososphaerales archaeon | reverse complement strand
TGTATCACAAACTCCTATAGGTACATTCTTTGCAGTTATAGGATCTTCTCTTGGATATTCTAATACTTCTTTATCACAATATATTGGATTTGCACTACATATTGCAACAGGTACTGTAGCCGGTAATATCTTTGGTCAAGTAGCATTATTTTGGAACAAATTAGTACCATACAATTTTAAAAGAGGAATAATTTATGGAATAATCGTAGGTGTGTCTTTATGGCTAGTATTGTTTTTACCTTTAGCTACTTTTGTTATTCAACCTAAATTAGATGCTTTTGCATTATCTGCTCCAAATCAGTATGTCTTTGGAATAGCTAACCATTTTCAAGGACTTTATCCACTCGTTGCTATAGGGTCTTTAGGATTTCACATAATTTATGGAATCATTTTAGGATTCATGATTTGGAGGATGATTGACTTGAAAGTATTCGTACCTGTCAATAAAGGAGAACCATTACAATAAATCATTAAAAAGATCGCAGGAAATTATATGAAAAACTGTAATAATACATTAAAAATTAGAGAAAACATTATCATCATTTTTGTATACGTAAACGATAATGAATTTTTTTTTAATAAACAATAGTAAGAATTGTATATGTACAATAACCGAAATAAACAACAAAAATATTCAAGAGTGCTAGTAACTGGTGCGACTGGATTTATTGGAAGTAGAATTGTAAAGAGACTTTTAGCAGATGAGCAATATAAGGTTAGATGCATGACAAGAAATCCAGATTCTGTTTTTGATCTTTTTAATGTAAGTGGCGATATCATAGAAGTTGCAAAGGCTGATGCTTCAAATTATTTTGAACTAGTAGAAGCTCTAAAGGAAGTAGATGTAGCTTTTTATCTTATACATTCTATGGAAGGTTCTTCAAAAAAGTGGAAAGAATTTTCAAAAAGAGATAGAATAGCAGCAGAGAATTTTTCCAAGGCAACATCTGAAACAAATACAAAAAGGATAATTTACCTAAGCGGACTTATTGATACAAATCATCAGGATTTATCTGAACACATGAAAAGTAGAAAGGAGGTAGGAGATATATTAAAGACCTCAAAGGCTGAAGTTACTGTTTTTCATGCTGCTGTCATTTTAGGTCAAGGAGGTGGTTCATTTCAAATGTTACAGTATTTAGTAGAAAGACTTCCTGCAATGGTATGTCCTAAATGGGTATTAACAAAATCACAACCAATATCTGTAGATGATGTGGTTACTTATTTAGTAAAATCTATTGAAATTAAAGAAACATCAAATAAGGATTTTGATATAGGTGGACCCGAGATTCTTAGTTACTTAGATATGATGAAAAGATATGCATCTATTTTGAAAAAATCATTAAAAATTGTAATTATCCCGTTTTTAACTCCAAGGCTCTCTTCTTATTGGATAGATTTAATTACACCTGTTAAAGCCTCCCTGGCAAGACCTTTAATCGATAGTTTAAAACATGAAGCAATAGTTCATGATAACAATATCCAAAATCTTGTTCCAATAAAATTAAAAAATTTTGAAGAATCTATTCAAACTGCAATGAGAGAAGTTAGAAGAGCTAAGGTAATCAAAAAACAAAGAACATCTGACTCTCTCAATAGAAAAATATTACTTATTTCATTGATTTCTTTAGGAATAATTGGAGCGACGTATTATTTCTTGGAAAATAAAAGTGACATATTTAGTCCTATATTGATAATACTGGCAGCTTTATGGTATTTTGGTATAATATTTGCAATATTCTTTGTCAAGAATGGTGCAAGACTAGGATCTATGGTTGCAGGAGTTATAGGTTGGGTAACATTATTTTTCTGGCTATATAATAACATAAGTTTAGTGTCTAACAATTCATTTGATTTTTCATCTCAAAATATTGCTATTGGAATTAGAAATTTTGTTGGAACTATTGTAGCTGGATTAGTTATAGCTGCTTCACATAATCTCTTTCATAAAATTAGACTTTTAGGAAAATGATGATTATGTATATTAGTTAACATCTTTATATTAGTAATAATGTCTTCTAGTGTTTCAAGATTAAAATATACCTTATCATATTTGTCTAATAATTTTATTTGAGATATAGATGCAAATTTTATTGCATTGCCTCCAATGATAACAGGAATATTGGAGGTTATACGTACTTGTTGTACGAATCTAATAGCTGAATTTAAATTTTCTTGTAGAGTTACTGAAATCATTAATAGAGCCGAATTTGAATTATCTAAATAAAATTCAATAGAGTTAGTTGGAAATGAAGAGGTAATATTATGAACCTCATATCCTTTTTCAAGTAATAAAGATTCAATTATCTTACAACCAATACTATGAAGTTCTCCTTCTGGGGTACATAATATTATTGGTCTGCTTTTATTTGCGATATTTTTTTTAGTATTTTTTTGATTAATTACATCAATTAGATTATTAACTGCATTACTGCACATATGTTCAGTTGCAATATCTAATTCTCCATTGGCCCATTGGTCACCTATCTTGTATAATATAGGTATCAATAACTTTTCATAAAAATCTAATAAAGAATAAACAGATTTTGTATATTCATTATACAATTCAAGCAAAGATTTTAATTCATATTTTTTCAATTTTTCAAAAATTTTTTCCTGAAAATATTCATCTAATTTTATTGAGTTTTCAAAATTAAGGTTGTGACTATATAAAAATTTTCTAATTGTAGATCCATTTCTATATTCTTCAGGAATTTTATTGATATTTATTTTAGATAATGGACCTAAATATTTTCTTGTAACTTGTTGAGATGTTCTTTTTTCTCTATTCCATTGGCTTTCAACAAGATAAGCATAATCAGTACCTTTTACTTTTTTTATCCTAATATATACCAAAATTATATAATATTAATTTTAAATATTCTCTTATTTATATTGAAATCACAATATTTTTCCTAGTGCTAACTATTATCTTTAATAACCAACATAAATATCTTAATAATTATTTTGATAGATTTTTGTAGATCTCGCTGTCACTTTTTAAGAATATGATTGTCTAATATAAAAAATAACCTGTTTCTATTCTTGCTGCATGTATTTATGATTAATTAAATAGAACGTAATAATAAGTATCTAT
>JALDXL010000298.1:0-3127 GCA_032155045.1 Nitrososphaerales archaeon | reverse complement strand
GATAGCATATCAATAAAGATATAACATATACACCATTTATAATTAATTTATTGCACAAAAAAAATAGTGTATGTAATGTGTAGATTGAAATTGAAAATTATGAATATTTTATCTAAGAAAATAATATGTTTTAAAATAGTTTTTCGTATTTTCAAATCATATAAAGAAAAAACAATATCTAATTTTTTATTGATATTGTATTATTTTAATAAAAGCAATCATAATTTGACTATTGGTTTATTCTTATATTCTAATTCTAAAAATTCATTAATAATGCGAGTCAAACCATTAAAATTATTCTACTATTATATAAAAAGAGTCTATAAATTAATATATCCATTTGAATACACATGTACACAGATTAGGATTCAACTTGAAATATACCTAAAATAAAAAAATGGTTGATAATGATTTGAAAGAGATCAATGATAACATTCGCAAAGAAGAAATCCTGAATTTTTTAAGCAATAATCCAGGTTGCACAAAAGAGGCTTTAGTAAGAGGAGTAAAGAATATCGCTTCAAAAAAAACTGTACTAAAAATTTTAAACGAATTAGAAATTGATGAACTAATTATATTAAAAAAGGATCAGCCTAATTCTAGAAGTTATAAATTATTTTTATGTAATGACAATATACTAATTATTCTTAATAAACAGATACAAGATTTTAATCATGAATTTAAAAAGTTCCTTCAAAATATAGAAGCAGTTATACCAGATTTGATTTTATTACCAGATAATAATAAAGTAAATAGAGATAAAAATTTTATGATGATAATAATTTATGAACAGCTACCACTTTTCATATTAAAATATTTAATGCAATGTTTATTACTCAAATCCATGGTGGTATGGCCTAAAATTATTCGAAAAAATGAAACGATAAATAAATTAAATTTATTGGTTTTTACTGAGATATCAAAAATTATTTCTGATTATTCCATCTTTTATAACAACAAACTATCAAAAAGTAATATTCATAAGGTAAATTATAATCCAACTATCCATGACGAATTAACTAAATTAGAGAATAATATTTTATATTTTGCATTTTTTTTACTTATATGTAAAAAAAAAGGAATAGATAAAGAATTTGAGAATGTAATTGATAAGATTTGGTTGATAAATTCAGATGTACAAAGGTATCTTCATCCTGAAGCAAGTCACTATAATTTAAGTTATGATTATGGGATAGATGACTGGAGAAAATATTTGAAATTATATAGACAGTATTTGGCGAAAATAGAAGAGTTTCAAAATATTAAAAAACAAAGACTCAGTAATTTGATTGGTAGTCTAAACATCTGAGACTTGATTATATTTAATTTATAATTTTTTTTGAATCATTAAATAATGTATCAAAACCAAGTGTTTATACCAAACTTAATACAATAATTTTTTCATAAATTTTATATTTTATTTATTTTTTGCAAGTTTAGATTGAGTTTCGTCAACGAATTCTTAAATGAAGTTAATATGTAACCATTTGTTATAAACTTTTATTATAACTGCTGAACCGATCCCGTTTCTCTTTTTACAACTTTAAGTTATTAATATAATACGTAGGTTCATATAGTCAATACAGAAAATGAGAATTTCATTAATCAATAAATAAAAGTTATCGCTAAGATACAATAAACTTAAACCTCTAATCGAAAAAATTATTTGACATATCATAGTCTGGACAAAGAAGAATCTTTCCGATTGATATTTTCTACAGTTCAGACTATGATAATAAATATATTTTAACACTTAACCAATTATTTCTAAAAGTCATAAATATTTCAATGATAGTACGAGATAGAATGAAGTAGTATGTAAAGCATGAATTACAAAATTCTACATTTAACTTTCCAAAAAAGTTTAATGAATGATTCAACAGGTTTTTAAATAGTATAGAGAGCTTTGATGTTTATTATCCTCGGATGCGAAAATACGATGAATGAAATTTTTATGTATAATAACATAACGACAAACAATAATGGTAGATTAGAGGAGTTGAATGTTAGCTTATTAGAGAAGTTTTAGTGTGAAAAATATTAAATTATTTCATTACTTTCGATTGAAGGTTGTAATAATTCTGCCATTTCGTTATGCATTATTAGTAAATTTAATCCTTTTTCGGTAGTTTTGAACATTTTAGTTCCTTCAAGATATTCTATTAGATTATTTTCTATCAAAATAGAAAGATAAGCCTTTAATTGGTTATAACTCAAAAAAACTGTGTACATAATTTTTGTCTTTGTTGCACCTCCATTAGCTGCCTCTAATATCATTGCTACTATCTCAGTTCTACTTCTATTTTTCATATTATTAAATAAACGATCACTTATTTTAGTTTAATATGACATCAAAAGATAATATAATTATAGTAAAACATTCTAAATAATATTTGTAAATAAAAAAATATAAGTAAAGGTCTTATTTTCGCTCTATAAAAAATTAGTAAATAGTTAGAGAATTTTTTGATCTAAGAAAATATATTGAATTATAATTTCGAAAATTTAAATTTGAGTTTAACAATTGAACTCGACAAAATTGAAAATTAAGAATTATATTTATTTTTAGCTCATTTACATTTAAAATGAAAATAGTTATAAAATTCCATTCAATCGGACCGTGATATCTATTTCCATCGCTCATAGAAGTTGCACTTCAATAAATTTTTCAAAGATTTTCTTTTAAATTTATTGAAATTTTAATTTTTATAGGTATGATTTTTTTGTATTGAAGTTTTTTCTAGAACTTATTTTTTATTAACAATTTGGTGAAGCTAAAAAGCCATATTTAGCACAATATTCTGTTGTTTGCGAAGAGACACCTGTAAGGGTATCATGAATTAGCATAAAAATTAATGTACCAATAAAGAATATACTAATACCACTAAATGTCCATTTTAAGGCATTTTTAATTAAAGTTTTTTTAGTTAGAGTTGATAACATTATTAAATGAACTGTATCTTGTTCTATATAATTATTATAGTACATTATTCGAAATTAGGTATGCTATTTTATTAAAATACACAAAGAGAAGTAGTTTACTAATTATCAATAGATTATTTAGCATTTATAGGTATAACAAAGACAGAATTTCTGCTAAATTGAATCTGATTATCGAAAACCAGAT
>JALDXL010000297.1:0-3136 GCA_032155045.1 Nitrososphaerales archaeon | reverse complement strand
TATGGTTATGCCTTTAGGTAAATAGAATTAGTTATTGTATATTCTATAGTTCGATTCGCTTTCAACACATTTTTTATATGTAATCAATATAATTAATAAGGATTAATAATGAAAAAGAACTTAAATACTAATTTATGATATTTATTTACAATTGATAAATGAACCTTCAAAAAAAGAGTCTCCAATAAATTCTAAAAATACAATCAAAGTAGCAAAAGAGCCAAATGAATTAGATTTATTAGAAGAATTGAGTATTAGGATTGATACATTGGTAGAATTATTGTCTGATAAAGGTGTCATAAATAAAAAGGGGTATATAAATAATGTTATGATGCGTATACATGAATTATCTAAAGCAAAATCTTTTGACGATTTGGAAGAAGTATAATATACACTAATAGTAAAAATAACATTTATAGCAGATTTTTTCAAAATCTGAAAGGAAGTAAATATCATCAATTTTTAAACTAATAATTATAATAATTATTTATTAATCTAATGAGTTTTCATTAAAATTATTGATAGTAGTTAGAAGTAAAAATTATTGTATAAAAACTAGAAAGATTATTACAAAATGATAAATAGAATTTCTCATCGATTATCCTTGATCTGTACTGAGATCAAATAAATATACCAGACTACCGTCATAGCCTGTCTATTTAGTATCTATACTAAACCGAACATTATGATACTTTTTAGATTAGGCTATGACAATTGGTTAATTAAATACCATATATTATTGAAATAAAAAATAAGTAAATTTAATTGTGTGTTATTGCATCGAGTCTATAAATTTATTTATGATAAAGATTACTTAATCGATATACATATTATAATCAGTAAATAAAAAGATTTGAAAATTTAAATGTAGAATAAAAATATAACCAATCACTCCTGGCTGAACTTTTCTGTCATTTTTTGACGAATTGACATACTTTATTTTAGAATTTACGATTGAATGATCGTATCCTAAATTCATTATTGTTGTGCCGAATTGAAATAACATTAAAAAATTTTATTCATCTAAATAGTACCACATATTTTTGAATCATCTTTGACAAAAATTCTATTCAATCTTTTGCATTTATAGTAAATGTCTTCTATATTAATTTAAAAAAGCATAGTTATACCAAGATATTTTAGTATAATGAAATATTTTAAATTTTGTGATGTAATTAATATAATAAATGCAATATTTTATTTATTGTTATGCCGCGATTTAAATAATTACTCATATAAGATAAATTTAAACAACAAAAAGCAAGATCTTTCGTCGTAATTCTACATTATCTATTCCTTCAATATCTGTGTTATAAAATGTATATTTAAATTTCCTTTAGATATCCTGCGTTCTTGTATAACATTCTTATACATTCGGTATATGTCCGATATCTGAATTTTATTTCTTTAACAGGAATATCTTCAGTTAAAAGTTCTTTTGATGTATCAATAGCATATTTTTTAGCAATATCCTGTAGAATTGTATTTACAGTTGAATTTTGGTATGATTCAACTATGAGATTTGGCACATTATTCTAAGTACTCTATAGTATATAATTAGTATATCTAGTTTTGTATAAATTACAAAAATTCATATTTTTTTCTATATTCTGTAAATTTACTATCTTGACCTACTTTTCTTTTTCGTACATTGTGTTACCTGTTTCTAGTTAGTATCGATAATATAATATGATTCCATATGATGATAATAGAATTATTTATAGGGCAGGATTAAATCACAATTAATATAGGTAAAAACACAATCTAAGACAATACAAAATATTTGATTATGGGAGCTTTACATCTTTTATACTTTCTATTTTTAGCAATAAGAATTTCGTAATGCCATTTTGAAAGTAATGTGTAGTGTATATGTTAGAATATTTTATAAATAGGACTAACACCGTTTTAACTATATAATAACATCAGAAATGAAGAAACTTGAGAATATATCAAACTGTTAATTATACTATTTTTTTCTATTGTACTAATAAAATGTATAACAAAATGGATCCCCCAACCTACAATAATAATAAAAATAACAACAATCAAAATTTTTTGTAATTTTGATATTTTTCTGCTTTTGTCATTCAAGAAATTCATTTCTTAAGTCAAATATTTATCTGTTAGTTTTAGCAAAAATCAATTTTTATTCCCGCCTTCTTACATTTTTGATCATAAGATAATCGTTTCGACAGATATATCTCTGGATGATTTCTCTGGTAACTATAAAATTTATCATTATATTATGTTGAAATATTGTTTGATATTTATTTTTTCTTTAAATATCTATTATTCGAACTTGATTTTAATATTTTTTTCTTTTTTATTTTACAAATACTAGTTGTAAAAGTTTCAATTCTATCTATGACACTAGTTTAATACTTCTAATTTAAAAATGATAAACATAATTCTTCTGAAAAAATTAGAGATCGTACAATCTACAGGACATCACAATATTCTGGTGATACACAATAAATATAGTTATTATAGGAATCATTTCCTATCCTCATCGTCGTCTTCGTCAAGCCAGCATTCTTTACATATCGTGTTACCATTCTTATTTGTAAATTCATTTCTTTGTTTTTCAGATTTGCCACATTTTGAACAAAACACTGATGAACTCATTTTTTTTCATTATTTTTATTATTGATAAATGTTGTTAATCCCTCTTTATTGCATTTTGGACAATTCCAATTTATTCTAAAATATTTATCAGAAATATCTATATTTGTCAATTCGACTTCATTACTTGGAAACTTGTGACTACAACTAAGACATTCTAGTATTGTCATTTCTTATTATCCGCCTCTTGCGCGTTCAATAATAACCATAACTAATTTTATACCTATTAAATTTTTATTATTCAACTGAATTTTAGGTAAATTACTCTTTTTTTTCCCTTTGGCAATTCTAACAAAACATGTACTTTTAGTCAAAATATGCAATTTCATAGTATGAATTAGTATATATCCTTAATCATATCAATAATCAAGAAATTATTTCTATTCAAGAACATCTATTAGATTAATTAGAAGATATATTCTCAAAAGTTACGTAGGATTATTTTAGTGCTATGCTTTATGTACTATTTATTCTTATAATTTTCGTACTGAATTGACTAAGGTCATTTATC
>JALDXL010000296.1:0-3148 GCA_032155045.1 Nitrososphaerales archaeon | reverse complement strand
GCGCCAATATAAAAATTAAATCCTGCTATGTTACCTAGTACTGCACCACCAAAAACCGCATGAGACATTCCATGTCCAATGTAACTCATACCTCTCAACACTATATACACACCAAGTAAACCACAAGTCCCACCAATCATTATTGAAACAATAATTGATCTGGTGAAAAACTCATATTGAAAAGGTTGAATTAAAAAATCAGGAGATATCATCAAATCCTTTTATCTACTTTAAATCGTATGTCTTATAGAGAATATTTTCAGACAAAGTTGAATCTGGTGGTCCCTGTGAAATAATGGATTTATTGAAACATACTATCCATGGCAATTTTCTAGCTACAGTATCGATGTCATGTGTAGTAAGAATTATTGTAATACCTTTTGAATTAAGATCTGTCAGTATCTGTAAAAATTTATCTTTGTTAACATTGTCAAGGCCAGCAGTAGGTTCATCCAAAACAAGTATATCAGGATTACGAATCAATGCACGAGCTAAAAAGACTCTTTTTTGTTCGCCGCCTGATAATTCTTTAATTTGGTGATGAGCATAGCCTCCAATTCCTAAATTCTCAAGTAAGGAATCAATTTTGATTCTTATGGTTTTATTTATCCAGGGGAACAAACCAGATCGATTCCATATACCCATTGATACTAATTCTCTAACTGTTACAGGAAAATCCCAGTCTATTCCTTCTACTTGTGGTGAGTATCCTATTACAGGAAAAATATTATTTTTAGCATTATAAGATTTCGAAAATATTATATGTCCTTCCCAAGGTTTGTATATACCAGCAATTAATTTTAAAAGAGTAGATTTGCCTGAACCGCTTGGACCCAATAACCCGATGAAAGCACCTCTAGGTACATTTAATGTCACTCCATCTATGACAGGTAAATGATAATCATAACCAAATAATAGATTTTTTAAAAGTAAAATATTTTCTGTTGGATCCATATTTACCATTTACTGATTTATCTTTTGTTTAGGACATTAAGAATATAATCTTTCATTTTGTATTTCTATTTAAATAAAAAATAGGTTTAGGAACCTAAATTTTCAGGGTTGACATTTTTTAAAGCGGCTATGTTACCACCTAATGGTATTATCATGTTTTTCATATTTTCTCGCATCATTCCTATATACGAATGATTGTTATCTCCAGGATTACCAGGTAGATCATCGTCGCTTAATGTCTCTACAATGGTGATATTTCCTTCTTTAGCTATCTGATCTATGATATTTGTAGGAAAAACCTCTGAAGCAAATATTGCAGGTACTTTTACTTCACGTACCTGATTTATCAAATTTGCAACGTCTCTGGCACTTGGTTCACCAAAGTCTGATGGTTGTATAGCTCCTATCACAGTCATACCATAACGAGGAGCAAAATATGCCCAAGAATCATGATAAGTGAGTAACTTTCTATTTTCTTCAGGTATGGTTTCAATAGATTTTTTTATACCATCATCCAATTGTCTCAGCAAATCATTATATTTTTTTGAATTTTCGGTATAATAATTTGCATTCGAAGGATCCATTTCTATTAATTTATCCCTTGTTAAATTTGCGAATTTCATTGCATAATCAACATTTAACCAAAGATGTGGGTTAGGGTCACCTTTTTCTTTTGGAAAACTAAAATCAAATATCCAATCATCTTTAGAAATAGTATTATCTCCGAGCTTAAGTAATTGGATTTTTGAATCTTTCTCGAGTGCTGTATTTGCAGTTCTTTCTACATCTGCCTCCAAGTTAAGACCATCAATGATAACAAGATTTGCATCATGAATCTTAATGGCATCTGAAGGAACTAGTTCGAATGTATGAGAATTCACTCCTTCAGGAATTAAACCTATCAAGTTAATCTTATCTCCACCAATATTCTGAATTAGATTGGTTATTGGAGCAACCGAACTTACTACATTTAGTTTAGTAGTATTATCCTTTCCAAGTGAATCTGTGGTTGAATTGGTAGAAGTAGCGGCAGTAGCATATGAAATTAATGATGGCGTTAAAGAAAGAAATATATCAATCGCCAAAAATAATATCGTTGTTGTAATTATAGTTTGATTATCACCTTCAAAACCTTTCCTCATGGAATCGTTACTTAAATATCTAGTATTAATCTTTTCCTAAAAGTTAATACTTTTTTTATTGACAGTTATCCTTTTTTTGCTTTCCAGATACAAAAATTAACGATCAATAAATAAATGTACTTCATTCTAGTATCAATTTACACTTTCAAATCTGGATTTTCTTACTAAAAAATTCTCTAACTTCCAATAAATTTTTGAGGAAATGATATAAATTATTTGCACCAAATATAAAGATATGATCTAAATTGTTATCTTCATTATGAGAGCAAAATCTCTCAAGTTCAATTCCTCTGTTTCATCACAATATCGTACAAAGAATCTTTTTTTTTGAAATGACATTAAAATAGTTTAACTCATAGTTGATATAATTCACAACTTCTTTACCTAAAGGATCAAAAGTATTACGATTTATATTAAAAGTATTACTTTTCATATCTATAGACTAGATAAAATATTCATCTATATAAAAGATTCTATATTTCCTTTAAAAATTTCGATATCAAAAATTATTAGAATTTCATAATCTTAAATTTCGAAATATAATTAATTTCCTGTTAACAACTTTGTGATTGTTTTTAGGATAAAAATCTAAATTGGTAGAGCTTAAAATAAAATAAACTAATCCTTTAATTAAGAGCAAATAATTCTTCGTTAGACTAAAATTTTGAATCTCGAGCTGATATCATAATCTATCAGAACATAATCAAAAAAATTGAAATAAACTCATTTAAAATTTTCATTCTTCCAAATTCATTAAATAAATACCAATTATTAGAATGATCGTTATTATTTTGATTTAATCTTTAGATATAATTTTTCTAAGTATTCTAAAATTATAAATTAAAATTCTGTGTTGTTATTACTACTGACTTTCATAACTAATAGTAAAAAATAAGTACATAACTTTAAGTCTCATTAAGATTTATTAATTGAGTTATTGAATTAGGATGACTCTTTTAGAGTCTAGATCTTATGTTCATGCTCATGCTCTTCTAATTCATTATCTCCATGTTCATGTTCATGCTCATGCCCATGTTTGTGTTCATGCTCAT
>JALDXL010000295.1:0-3155 GCA_032155045.1 Nitrososphaerales archaeon | reverse complement strand
TTTTTATGAATATCATATAATAATCGTTTAGATAATTTACCATAAAGAAGATCATATTAAAAATGGTAGCAATCAAACCAACGATTAAACCTTATGAAAAGAAGGACCAAAGACTTTTTACATATTTAGCTACTTGTGATAATATTAATTTGTATGATATTCTGTAGGAAACTCTAATTTACCTAGTGTAAAACCATTAATATCTTCTATTTTTCCAATCCAAACTAAAGATGAATCACCAGCTTTTATTAATTGTCCATTAACTAAATATTTAGGATCTTCTAAGCATATCGAATTTCTACCTGTTATATCAGAAGTAACTTCATTCTCTTCAGGTGTATTAGGTAATTCATTCTTTAAATCACTAAAAATATCATTCCATTTTTTTTGATTCTGTCCAGAAAAATTTTTAATGAAGGATTTTTGTAGAAGATCGTAATATCGTCTTATGCTAATTAGTTTGCCTGAAATAATGGTTCCATTAAGATTTAAAACAACTGGGATGGAAACCTTTTCAGACTCATTAACGATATTGTTAAAGAGATCTAGACTAGGGATATACTTTTTCCTAAGTTTTTGATATACGAGTTTAACTTCGTCAGCATTATTTCCTGGTGTTATATGTTCTGTTTTAATCAAACTATGTACGAGTCTTGGTAAAACTGTATCTTTATCATACTTTGTATTCATTTTCTCCCATACATCAGAACTCTTAATGTTGTTGATTTTACTTTCCTCTACAAGTTTATGAAGATTATAAATAAATTTAAAAGATAATTCTTTGATATTTTCAGCAGTTAAATCTGACACAAACAACAATACATATTATGTAAATATAAAAAGATTCTGAAGTAGAATATAATCCAAGTTCTGAAATTTGAAAAAGTACAACGAAATCTAAATTAGTAATAGTTTTGAATGTTTTAACAGTAAAATTACTTTGATCATTTTAGTAATAGTAATAAAAATTTACTTCTTTTCTCCGCTTTCCCTGACAATACATACAATATTACATTCTTTAATATACGAAAAAGTTTGTGCCAATTTTTGAAAATCTACAATATACTTTTCTATATTTTCATTAGTTCCAGATTCATAATATACTTTATCCTCCATTATTAGTTCTAATGTTACCTTGGTAGACATTCTACTTGAAACGCCATTCTAGTATATCTCTATTTTGGTTAAAATTCCTATTTTGTATTATTGATTTATTTAATTTTTTTTATTATTTTCTTTATGCTCTAGAAATTTATCAATAGACCTAGTGATTTGTTCCCTAATTTTTTGAAAATCCATATTAATTAATTATGTTGATTTTTGAATATAAATAACTATATATTAAAAAAATTTGTCAAATTCGTTTTTTTTTGTTATTATAACAACATTCTAAAACTTCTTTTCTTAAACTGAAATGAGATTTCTTTATAAAACTCCTGTTTTATTGAAGGTTATTGAATAAAGGACCAAAATATTGTAGTAATTGTGGACAGTCATTAGAAAATTTAAATTTTGAAGAAATTAAAAAATGTCCGAAATGTGAAATAGATCTTCAAACAGGAGCAAAAAAAGGTAATCTATCACCATCGTCTGCACAACGGTCATCAGTTGTGGACCAATTACCTTATAAAAGTCCAGGAACAGCGGCACTGATAGCATTTATCGGAGGAATATTCGGTTTGCAAGGATTAGGTCATATATATGTTGGAAAAGTTGGAAAGGGAATTGGAATACTAGTTACTAGTATCATTATTGCTTTTTTACTTGTTTTTACGACAGTAGCATCACAAGGTATTTTCTTTATTGAAGAGGATTTATCATCTTCAGGTTCTGGAATAGAAGATGCAGCAATTTTTATTATGTTAATTTTAGGAATTGCCTATTTTGTATTGTGGTTATGGCAAATATTTAATGCTAGCAAATTAGCAAAGAAATTTAATGAATCAGTGCGAACAACTGGAAAAGAACCATGGTGAAAAAAGACTAAACTGGATCTTTTTGTCCAAAAATTTAATAATTAAATTTTTAATTATTTCTTATATTGATTTTATTTTGTTGATGTAAAAATCTCTAGTATTTGTTTAAAATTTATAACAATAAAAGGTTAAAAATAATAAAATAAATTTAATGCATTAATCCAAAATATCTTAGACATATTATAAATATAGTAATCGAAGATTAGTAATTTTGGTATTTGATATTACAATTAAATTATCTGAGTATTTTAGATTTTAAGAGTTAAATTTAATTACAATAGTCTGATGTCCATATAAAACCTAAATTATAAACTTGTTCAAGTTATGACAATAATAATTATTTATTTCATATATTAAAATTGTAGTTCTATTTTATATAAAAAATTGTTAGCATAATTAATTCTTAGTTCATAATTTTATTTTATTTTTCTGATTTGTCTATTCTATCAGAGAGTATATAGTAACATTTTCTCGATATAGAAAATAATATCAATTATAATTAAATAGATCACATTAACTTTTTCAATGAAAATAGTTTTGACAATAACTTTTCTAGTATCTGTTTTAGCAATAGGTATTTTTGGAATCAACAATGTATTTGACCAGGGAGATGATACAATGTCCATGGATAATTCTACAACAATTAATGTGATCTTACCAATGACAATATTAGGCAATAATGCTACTTCTAATTCAACTAACTCTAGTTAATTAATCCAATAACTCAAAAGAGTCATTTTTATTTTTATTCTTGCTATCAAATCCGTATGAACTGGCAATATAGTTGGCTTATTGTAATCATAAGGAGAATTTTCTGGTTCTTTTAATCCGACGATTTCATTTTCTCTTTTTGCATAAACTTTTGCTAATAGAGGTCCGCAATGGTAACACTGTAACCAATTATCATGATCACTAGGGATGGGTTGATTACTATCAAAAATTCTCTCATTTAATTAGGAAAGAAAACCGAATTCTTTACAGTGATGACAATATGAAGTTATGTGATCATTACTACTTCATTTCCAGGAATGCTAGCAAATGCTTCTCTTCTGTTATGTATTGGCATATCTATCTAATCCTTAGTCAATATTCATTGTCAATTCCTTTAAACTTTAACAAAAGACGTAATGAATCTAAATGATCGTTGTCTGGACTCTCCTCTTTTATTAATAAGAAATC
>JALDXL010000294.1:0-3156 GCA_032155045.1 Nitrososphaerales archaeon | reverse complement strand
TATTTTTCCCTCGATATTGTCTTTAACAGATTCAACTTTTTTGTCGGCTTCTGATTCTTTAGTGTCTCTTTCGTGATGAACAACATTTTCAATTGTAGTAGTTTTATCTATTTCATCATTATTAGTTACTCGTTTAATTATTTCTCTTTTATAATAATCAGGATTATAGTTATTAACAGCCATTTTAAATATTAGTTTATTTAATAGTATAAAAACAATAGTCTTCGAATCATTATTAAAAATAACCTATTTTACCAAGTGTTCCTAACGTAGATATAAGAAATACCAATTCATATATCAAAACCTAGATATATCAATTTTCTATTAGAAAAAAAATCTCTGAAATTCAAACTATTATATAGACAAGTTTGATCAGAGATTAGCTACAATAGATTCAGCGATTAACTGTAACCAATATCTGTCTATCTAGAAAACCATACTAAAGTATATTATTTAAATCACCATCTACTTTATACATGAAGAATAGAAAAAAATCAAAGCAGAAGAGTATGATTCATACTTTAATTTAATAATATTATTAATCTAATGTTGTTACTTCACAATATTACGAATGGTTTTAGTTGATAATAACATCATAAAGACAAATTTTTTACTTAAAAGGTAGAAATTATTAGGAATCCTAATGTAATTAAGTTTTTATAAATTACTCGTATTAATAAATTTAATATTTTAAAAATAAATACCATTATGAAGAATTAAATTGTAACGTTGTATACAATTATGTGCTATATGAGTAGATATCAAGTTCTAACTAAATAATGATTTTAGTTTTCAAAGAAAATTTAATGTATTTTAGAACAAAAAAACTTCTGCAACACTTCCTTGATCCTAATTATTTGGATTATATTAGGTGTCTAAAAAGTATTCTACCTAATTGAAGTAGAGGAAAAATATCCAAATTATTATTGTATTATAGCAGAATAATTATATTTCTAACTTATATATAATGTCCGTATATATACGATAAATAACTCAATTTACATGTTTCTTTCTATTTATTGCAGTTGTTCTATTTATTGTAGTTGGAATTTTGCTAAGACTATATAATTTTGAATTAATTATTTGATTTATTCTTTTATATAAGGTTATAAAGTCTCTAGTTATTCCATTTCTATATATTATTCATTTAAAATTTACAAAACATTATTTTGGATTAAAAATAAAAAAATTAGAAAATATTTTTCAAAAGATAATGATTAAACGCTTGTACCAAAAGATAGACAACGAAACCTATTGAAAAGAATGAAAAGCTATAAGGTATTATTTTTGATTTTAGATTTTTGAATTGAAGATTAGCGAATCTTTTTGTATTCACATTATTTCCCATTCTCTACCTAGAGAATATTGTATAATCTATGTTATATAATTTTCTTTAATTTCTTTACTTATATTTGATGTTAAAAATATTTTATATGATACGTTAACATGATATTTACATAAAAACTAACATTACTGCAAGATATAACAGAGGATCTGAACAAATATGCTTTGACAATTATGGCACGGTCCACCGATTATAAATTAATTGCCATAATCCAACAATTTAGAAAATAGTAACATGATGATTCTTTGATCTGAAAAAAATAGTAATTCATATTTGATCAAATGTTATCTTTGTGTTGAAGTAAATGTTTATTTTTCGATACTAGAAGTTAATTTTTTCTAAACTTAATTTCGATATTGTCAAATATTCAAAAATGGATAAAGAGTAAAATAATAATAGAACAAATTATGATGGTATGATCATTAATATCGATTTCTCGATTTATCCATTAATACTGATAAAATTAATTATAGTGAAAATTGTTTATTTTTTATGATATTGTATTTGTTGTAATTTTATTCACATTTTATCAGGGATATCGCTAGAGTCAAATGTGATTTAGCTAAAAAACATGATTATCTATATATATTTTGATAAACTATTTGTGATAAGAGGTTCTGTATGGAGTTCTTTGGACTGAAAAACCATACTAGAGGACATGTGTAGAGCATGAGCCTCACTGAACCTCTTAGGTGAATTATCTTAGGAATAACTAGCAGAAAAAGATTGATGAATAGTTTTGGATAAGACAAAGGTATTTCTTAAAATTACTACAAATCAATACATTAATGTTATAAATTAGTTTTCTCATTATTTTTCATTAGAGAAAATGGTTTCTAAATTGATTCAAAACTTTATACTGGATTCCATGTAACAATTGGTATAGCCATATTCAAAAGTTGTATAATTCAGCCTTATCTTATCTGTTTATAAATCATATTTTTTAGATGGCAGTTTCAAAATGAGAAATTTGTTGAATGATCAACCATTACTCAAATTCGAGTAATTGGTATGTAGATCTGTTTTCTAAAATACAACTTATTTTGAAGTATTACTAATATTATCCTATCCTATCCTATTAATAATTCCTTTTGGATAGACTCATATAATTTGAAGAAAATAAATTAATAAAAGTAATAAGAAATTAGAATTTTATGATACTAGAATTATTTGTAATGTGGTGGTGCATAGAAGCACAACATTGTAAGGATACAGGAGATATATCTAATATTTTTTCGACTATTGTAGGTACGGTAGTAGGATTTGCGATAGGAGGTCTAATAAGTTGGTTGATATATAATAGACAAGAAAAAACTGCAAACAAACAAGAACATATTTTGGAGAAAATTCAAGCCTTCGAAGAGAAACATGATGAAATGTTAAATACGATATTAATCTTAGATAAGAAGATAGATGAATTATTAGAAAATAAAAACTATAAAACAGAGTAAATTTTAAATTGATTACTATTTTATTTTATTTCATAAATCTGTAATCCAAAGCAGATCGATTTCCAAGATTAACTTGAATCTCTTATGAATTCTTCGAGTTCATGTAGATGTATGATGATTATAGTATTTAATTAAATAATTGTCTCACAAACCTTTTTTTCTTTTACAAATCTAATATTGTTGAGATATTAATATCAACATTCTATTATAACGAACTTGAATGAGTTAAAACCAATATTGGTGAAACATTATTGATATCATGAAATTATAATTCTAATTAAAATGGTAAAATGGAAACAACTACAATCAAACAAACTACTCAATTTAGATATTTCTTTATAATTTTTTAGTATGTTATTT
>JALDXL010000293.1:0-3157 GCA_032155045.1 Nitrososphaerales archaeon | reverse complement strand
ATATTAGCAACTTTGATAGGAATTTTGATATTTCAACAGTTCCATTATAATTACTACTACACATCGATCAGTATTTTCATAATTATTCTAAGTTATGGAACAACAGCAACTTTAATAATATGGTTATCATTGCTATTTTTCTCGTGGTATAAGACAAACCGCAACTTATTAGTCTTTTTATATTTTATGTCAATGTTAATGATAGCATTTAATTTAATCATGATTGCCGCTTTTATCAGTGTCAAGATGAATAAATTGCCAGATCGTATAGGGGAATATGTTGGAAGCTCGGGAGACGTAACTTTAGCTAAACATCTATTTTTAGGGAATGTTTCCAGAATTTTTTCATTTATATCTTTTTTCAGTATATGGATTACAACAGCAATCTTAATGAAGAATTACCGAGAGAAGTCTACAAATGCTATAGTGTATTGGATCATATTGTCTGTACCACTTGTGTATTTTTTAATTACATATTTTTACCAGTATACCCTAAGCAAGATACTAATTTCGTATCTCGCAATTGATCCGGTAACTGTTTCTATCATGTTAGGAGCATTCCTAGCATTAAGTAAACCCATCGGAAGATTGCTTTTCGGACTTGCATTTTGGAGGATATCCAGAATCATTAGTTATGAAAGAACCATCAGAACATACATGATAATCTCTGGTTTTGGCATATTTTTAATATTTGCCGCAAATCAGGCAGCAACACAAGTCCTTACTCCTTATCCTCCTTTCGGACTTTCATCGATAACAGTTTTGAATATAGCTGCATTTTTGATGTTGTTAGGTGTCTACAATTCAGCAACACTAGTTTCGACTAATCATAACCTGCGTAAACTTATACGTAAGCATGCCTTGGAGTCAAGATTATTGGATCTAATAGGACAAGCAGAGATGGACACCGAAATTCGAAGAACTGTCAAAAAAATTACTCAAAAGAAAGATATTCTAGAAATGGACAAAGGGGCCAAATTTGAATTGGATGAAAAGGAGTTAGAAAAATATATAGATTCTGTAATAAGAGAAACAAAAAAAGAACATAAATATTAATCATTCCTTCAAAATAAGGGCCGTGTTAATTTAAGAAAATAGATTTAGCTGTACATGTCCTATCTGTAATAAATACTTGTTAAATTCATTAGAAATAGAACATCCACAGTCATAGTAATGTATTCTCTGTATCTATACTTTCTTGGTAAGTCTACGTAATACATACAAGGCATTGATAATATTTAGAGATGAAAAGAGAAGTCACATTGCTGTATGGGAACTGGATTCAAAGATTTGGTCCATCATATCAGATCTATAATAAACATAGAAGAATTTCTGCATTCATAATAGATGAGTATTTCAAAATTATTGTTTGTATAAAATATCTTGCTATCATTTTATATAGCAGAGCCTTGATATTATACGGGCTCGGAGGTGTGTGAACTGTTTTTGACACAATTTTGTAGTTCAGAATTGCAATATACAAAATCGTAAAAGATTTTGGTAATGTGATTAATAAATGACTTTTATCTTTAGTTTATTCTATAACTAGAGATTACTGTAGAAAGATCTAGTGTAATGATTGTATTAAAATCAACACTAATCAAATAGAAAAACTTGTAAAATATTAATAGTTAGAAGGTTTTTTTAGTGTTTAGGTGAATTTAATTTGTCAAGTTCCAATACAAACAAAATTCATTATTCAAAAATCCTAGTTCCAATTGATGGATCTTCCCCTTCATTGAATGCTGCTATATATGCAATTGATTTTGCAACTACTTATGATACAAAAATGATTCTTTTATCTGTTGTTCCATCACAAATAAAACATGGAAATTCATCAGGAGTTTTTGGAATGGTTACTCCACATCACCTTGAACAATATAAGAAGGAAGCAGAAAAATGGTTTAACCAAATAATTGATGATGCTAAAAATCAAGATTACGATATCAATAAAATTACATATGATGTGATAACCACACCAATGTCTACAGTTGGAGCAATAGTTGATTATGCCGAAAAAGAAAATACTGATATTATTATTCTAGGGGACAGTGGGAGAACTGGATTTAAAAAAATTTTGTTAGGCAGTACTGCAACGGGAGTAGTAACATATGCTCATTGTCATGTTCTTGTGATAAGATGATTCTAGTTCTGCAGGTTAAATACCGTCTCACAAGGTTAAAAGATTCTCTCAAAAGTCATTGATATTATAAGGGCTAGGAGGGCTTCGAGCATAACATGTAGTTGGGATCTGTAACATAATATTTAAAATTTTATGTTACTTGTGACTTTAATTTTAATTATAATATATTTTGAAAATAGTTGTTATATTTTTTATTGAAATATATGTTAACTGATATAGTTATGAGTCAGTCAGATATGGTTTGTATGTTTAATAAAACTATTAATATTATACTTTCACTTCCATCAATACTGGCATGATAAAAACCAATAAAGATCCTTTACAACGAATACAATTATCATCTTTTGTTTTTGTATTGGGAGTAATACTTTATTATTCTATAGGTATGTTAACAGCGGTAGGAGTATCTCCAATACAATTATCAACAGCTACTACTCCTTCTAATACAACATCAGATGAAGTTACCTATTTTAATAATAAAGGTATGTCACTTAATAGTTTAGGTAACTTTAACGAGTCTATAACCTTCTTTGACAAGGCTTTAGCTATAGATCCAAACAATATTGTTGCATTAACTCAAAAGGGTAATGCATTTGGTGGGTTAGGAAAATACCATGAGGCTATAACTTATTATGATAAAGTGCTAGCTATCGATCCAAAAAATGCTGAAGCACTAGACGACAAAGGAGTATCCTTTTATCATTTAGGAAATTATACAAAAGCCATTGGCTTTTATGACAAAGCTTTAGCTATAGATCCAAACCATGCTTTTTCACTATATGACAAAGCCAATGCTCTGGAGGCACTAGGAAAATTTACACAGTCTCTTGTTTACTTTGACAAAGCTCTATCTTCAGATCCAAAACATGTTCTTGCAATGATTGGTAAAGGATACGCTCTTGATAACTTGGGGAATCATACAGAAGCAGTAGTCTATTATGACAAGGCTTTAGCTACAGATCCAAGATATATTCCTGATTTAACTAATAAAGCTAATTTTCTTGATAAAATAGG
>JALDXL010000292.1:0-3164 GCA_032155045.1 Nitrososphaerales archaeon | reverse complement strand
TTACTAGGTTTCTGTAGTTATATTTGGTAATGAGATCTTGGTCAGTTTTAGTCCAAGTACCGTTGATATCTTTTTTGGGTGTTTCTACATTTTTTTCGTCTTTATTTGATTTATCTTTATCATCAGTAGATTGGTCTAAATCTTTTTTATCATCTTTAGCAGCATATATTTTTATGACAAACTGTTTATTATTTGAATAACCAATGGTATGAACTATACCAATAATTAATATTAATGAAAATAAAAAAATCGTAACTTTCCCAAGCCATAGCTTCATTTTATACATATTATTATTAAGTTGTATATAAGAAATCACTAATCAGAGTACATAAAATCGTCATTCAATATTTTCCTATTAAGTTATAATTTAATATTATTATAGAATAATTAGCTTGAGTTTCGTTTCATCGATAATTATATTAAGAATTATAGAGTATTAAAATACTATTCTTAAATTAGGTATAATTGTCTGTTTATTATTTTTGTCTTTATTATAACAACGAATAGTGATTTTTGTTATTAACTAGAAATTTATAATATTAAAATAAATCGACAATGGCTAAAAAATGTAAATCTATCATTACATATATTTAAAAATACAATACAAATACTTCATTTGAGAGTTTAATCTCTACATAAAATACTATAAAGATCGAGTAGACGATTTGGTTTTCAACATATCGGTATTAATTTTAAAAAAGTATTGAATCATAGACAAAGGTCTAAAAAAATGAATTGAGTTTGTTAATTAAATAAATATGAAAAGGATTAATTTTGTGGTAATCTTGTTTGTAATAATTCTCCCATTTCATTATGCATTTTTAGCAAGTTTAATCCTTTTTCTGTTGTTTTATAAGTTTGGGTTCCATCAAGATATTCCAGAAGATTATTCTCTATTAAGACAGAGAGGTATTCTCTTAATTGTGCATAACTTAAAAAGGCTTTATACATAATTTTAGTTTTAGTTGCTCCACCATTAGCTGCATCGAGTATCATTGAAACTATTTCTGTTCTGCTTCGATATTTCATGTTATCTTTTATTATTAATTTATTTATTTTAAGATAGTGAAGAATTTATTAGTAAAAATGTTATATAAAAAATAATATTATTTTAATAATTTAACCAGCAATTATGATAGAATGAACATTGCTAATATTCACTTTTATTCGTAAACACCATTAAAAACGGTCAAAAGAGAGTTAAATGGAATTATGTTATATATGAGTTACAGGACCATTTGATTTAATTATTAAATATTATTAAATATTTACCTAACTTGAATTAGATAATTATGCCCAAAAATTATATTTTTATCGCATTCTCCGTAATTTAATTATATGAAGTTTGACTACCGATGTGTCTAAAACTTTTGATGACTGTCTCAAAATTTGTTATTTAAACAAAAAAGAATGACATCCTAATATAATGACTTGCTCATTTCGAGATCAGATGGAAGTTTAAATTATTTTAAAAAAATTAATTGTAATGATATATTTTTTAACTAGTCAATATTGATATGGATATTGATATGGATATTGATATTGAAATTATCTGATTATTTTAATTTGATTATATTTTTTTGGTAATGCAAAACTTAGATAAGAAATCTTAAATAAACTTTTTCACTTATTGTTAAGCTACTCCAATTACATTGTTAGTAATAATTTGAACTAAAATAGATTAAAATCACTGTGAGAAAAATTCAATCTCCTTATATATAACTTTATTTTTTTAATCTACTAATGGATGATAAATTTTTTCATAAAAAAATAACTGAAAAAATAACTGAAAAAAAAATCAACAGTAAAATATTAGCAGTAAGTTTTCTTACAGTCATTTTAATATTTTTTCCAGCTAAGGTTTATCCCACTCTACTTGATGCGACTACAACTCAATCTATTGAACAAATCGCTCAACAGATAGCCAATGCCAATCCAGGTACAGATGCAAATCAAATTTCTCAAACTATTGAACAATTAGCTTCACAAACAGCACAATCAGGAGGAGAAGGTGCAAGTAACATAAATCAAGCAATAAGTCAGATCGCTAGCCAAATAGCACAGAATCCAACTGGTCCAGTAGCTCAAAATATTCTTCAAAGCGCTGAACAATTAGCAACAAAGACAACCACCCCGCCACCTAACGGTGCAACACCAACAGCAGCCGAACCTAATACCAATCAACAAATAACTCAAATTGCAGAACAAATTGCAACCGCAACAGGAGCGGATCCTGGAGCACTTTCACAAATTATATCTCAATTGGCATCCCAAACTGCTCAAGGTGGTGCAAATACTAACCAACTAATTAGTCAAATTGCTTCACAAGCTGCCCAAAATCCTGACGGCCTTGTATCTCAATCTATTGCACAATTAGCAAAACAACAGGCAGCAGGTAATGCAGGTGTAGTAAACCAAGTTATAGAACAGATTGCCACGCAAGCAGCGACTACTGGTGGACAACAAGATCTAAGTCAATCAATAGTACAACAAGCATTTCAAACTGCTGTAGAAAGTAATGCGATACAAAAAATCAGTCAAGTAGCTAATCAGATCGCACAGGGAAAGCCTAATACCAATCCATCTCAGATTGCACAAACTATTACTCAAATAGCTTTACAAACAGCAAACCAAGGTGGAGATGCATTTCAAGCTATTGAACAGTTTGCACAACAGATAGCTCAAAATCCGAATGGACCAGTAGCACAATCAATTACACAATTAGCACAACAACAAGCTAGTGGTGGAGATCAAGCAGCCGCAGCCAATAAAGCAATAAAGCAAGCCGCGTCTCAGTCAGCAAAGAGTTCAGGAGGCGGAGGCGGAGGTGGTGGAGATACCATAGTTCAAAATATTGTTCAGCAGGTGATTAACCAAGTTGTAAATTGCCCCCAAGTAGGCAATTGTGATGTCACTCAAATTGCAGAACAAGTAGCACAACAAACCGGAGCTAACCCTGCTGCAGTTCAACAAACTCTTCAACAAATAGCTCTTCAAACAGCACAACAACAAGGAGGACAAGCAGATGTCTCTCAAATCATTTCTCAACTTGCAGAACAAGTAGCTCAAAATCCTAATGGACCACTATCTCAATCGATAACCCAGATTGCAGAACAAGTAGCAGCTGGTAATACAGGTGCAGTTAATC
Source organism: Nitrososphaerales archaeon (assembly GCA_032155045.1). GTDB lineage: Archaea > Thermoproteota > Nitrososphaeria > Nitrososphaerales > Nitrososphaeraceae > TH1177. The sequence continues at coordinate 16 of JALDXL010000292.1, read as the reverse complement.
AGGCTATTGAACAAGT
>JALDXL010000291.1:0-3170 GCA_032155045.1 Nitrososphaerales archaeon | reverse complement strand
AACATTTCTGGTTATGGTTCTGTATAGAACCAGTACATAGTTCAGTACTTGGAATCAATATCTCAGAAGAAAGAAATATGCTTGTTGCTGAAAAATTTATTCATTCACTAGTCGATAAATATGGAAAACATACAGTGTACACAGATGGTGGAACATGGTATGATGAAGCATGTAATGTAATTGGATTAAAACACCATCTAGAAAATTTTAATATAAATCTTTTATAACTCATATTACATAGCAATTTTTTTAATTTAACTGAAAGATACTAAATTTTTCTCTTGTTGTTGTTTTATTGGTAAGCTGATTGTAAATGTTGAGCCTACACTTATACCTTCCTCTATAACTTTTTCCTTATTATTAGTAGCCCATATCTTTCCACCATGGGCTTCAACAATAATTTTACAAATATATAAACCTAATCCTGTTCCACTACTAGAATCACTAGTTGTAAATTTTGAAAACAAGTTGGGCAATACTTCTTGAGGTATTCCCTTTCCTCTATCTTTAATACTTATAATAACGTATTCTCTTTCTTCTCCTTCCATTTTGAATTTGTTTACAATAACAAATATTATTTGTTCATTGCATGATGAAGTAAATTTTAAAGCATTATCTAAAAGATTGTGAATAACTTGAATTAATCTAGCTCTATCTGCTTCTACGATAATATCGTCATCTTTAGGCTTAAAATCATATACAATTTTCATTCCTTTTTGTTTATTTTCTTTATTTCCGTATTCCTTTAGAACTTCAGATATAACTATATTAAGATTCAAATTTTCTTTTTTAAGTATTAATTGTCTGCTCTCTATTTTTGAAATATCCAAGATATTGTCAGTAAGCCTCTTTAGTCTGTTTGCATTTCTCATAATAATTTCTAATAATTCGTATTGTTCTTTATCTTTAACTTTTGAATACATAATATTAGTTAATCCTAGGATAGGTTGTATAGGTGTCCGTAACTCATGTGCAGCTATATTGATGAATTCTTCCTTCATTTTTTCAGATTCTTTTACTTTTTTATATTGGAAACTAAGCATTTCATTGTTCTCTCTTAATTTAAGATTATAGTGAATGCTTGATAATGCTAATCCAATGATATTAACAAAATAACCTGAATCTTTTAAGACATGGGCAATATTGAATGCAGTATCAAAGTGATGTGCCGAATATGACATTATTATTTGTCCAAAAATATCAAATATGATGGAAATAACTATACTAACATAGAGAATATCCTTATTTCTGTAAATTTGATTTTTATAAAAATAATATAATGAAAATAAAAATAAGGATAACGGAAAAAGTTCGTAAGGTCGATGTATAGGAAAATTATCAATTTCTGAAAATGGAAAAACTACAAATAATGAGCTTAAAGCTACAAGTGAAGAAAATAAAGTAACTATTATTAGGTATAATAAAAGTAGTTTTGATAATTTATCTTTGTTATTCTTGTTTGAAGATATTTGTTGTTTTTGTTTAGTATTTAAAGGAACAGGTAAAAAAGAATTGTATTTAAAAATTGCTATAGCAAACATTGCACTGAGAAATAATCTACCAGCAAACCAAGTCTGTGGAATAAAATATTTTAAGAATAATATATCATCTGTATTTTGCAAAGAAACTGTGACATGAAACAAATCAATAAAAGCATTAACTAGAAAACCAAACCCAATAAATAGACTAAATTTATCATTGAATGTATGAGCTCTAGATATATAATAAAATGCAAGTATTCCAGCAAATACTGCACCAAATAATTCTATATAGAAATGATGTATTGATGATGTTACCCATAAATATGGATTTGCAGAAAGGAGAACAATTACTGAAAGAAAAATTGAAGGTAATATAATATATTTTAGTATATGACTCCTCTTACTATTACTCTTTAAAAGGAGATTTGATGGCAATGGATTAATCTATTCCTTTATATTTAATCTAAAATAGATATATAAATATATTATTTTAACTAAAAAAAATAAATGCAGTTCTTTTTAATATGCTATTTATTTATACTGAACTCAGTATTGTCTTTTAAATAAATTACTTATGTTTTAGCCTTAGAAAAAATCTCTTTTTTCTTCTGTATCTTCTTTTGAGTAGTTAAAGATAATAATTCTTGAAGATTTTTTGATTGTTCTATTTCTATTATTGTTAGTTTGCTATTTTCAACCTTTTGTTTTAATCGTGAGGCTTGGCCCTAATAGATATGCTCATGAGCTATTTTGTTTCCTTTGAATTTCATTATTACAACAATTGGTAACTCTACATATTTTCCTGTTGGAGGTATTCTTGGAATCATTGCGGGAATTTCTATATCGTGTGTAAAGATCATGATTAATTCATCAACAACATTATTGTGTAAACAGCATAAACTTGATTATATCCTTTATCTCCAGTTAATACAGGTATATAGTATACATATGGTTCCTTTGTCATAGTCTGCATTGTTACATCAACATCTATATCTTCAAATTCACAATTTACATGATTATCAAAAAATACAGCAAGATTATTAGTAGTAGAAGATTTCTTACTAACTGATGATTTTACACTCTTCATTTTTTATTTTCTTGTTTGTTTTCTTTTCTATTTTTTTTACCTTTATTAGCAACTAAATATCATTTTTGTAATTAAATAATAATGATATCTAAATCAATAAAGAATCCATTTAATTTGGTTTAGCAGCGATTAATTCCTAATAAGTTTAGACTTTAATTTGAATATCAAAGCTACGACATAATATTGATTGGATTCATTTTCTTTCATATTCGGGTTCAATTACAAAATTAGCGAGCTGCTCGGGAGTGGAATCGTCCATGTAGTAGGGTTCTGCTTCGGAGTATTTAGCTTTTATTGTTAGAAACTTATTTTTACGTTATTTTTACTGATATTTCTTATTAGTAAAGTAATACAAATAATGTCGCTTCCCATCTAAAGTCTTTTCAATCAATATCTTTCCACAAAGAGATTCAATAAGCTTCAAGAATATTTTTGGAAATATACAAAATAAAATATATACCTCTTCTAGATTTTTTTGTAAATATTATGAATAGTTATGGAAATAGAGAGGGGTCTGTACCTTTATCTGTATCTTGTATTCTAATTGTTATATAAATAATATAATCTTATTAGAAATAAGAGGTTTTTTACTAAAAATTACT
>JALDXL010000290.1:0-3181 GCA_032155045.1 Nitrososphaerales archaeon | reverse complement strand
TATCAATTGATAATATTTGAAAGTAGTATATATGGTACTTTACAATTCCATTTTTATCCATTAATGGAACTATATTGAGAGCCATTGCTTTTGAAATGGTATTCATGTTAGTACCAAATGACAATAATATTACCAATATGCCTAACAAAAATATTAACACTAACTTGTGCATATCTTTATTACAAAGAGAAAATATATTTGAAATTATATCTGAAATCCGAAAAATGAATAAATGCTTTTCAACGATAAAGTTGTAATAGTCGATTTTTTTAACAAAATAACAATAAGACGATATAATAAACATTTATAGTCATTTAATATTATATTTTTAAAAAGCTAAAATATGGAAATAACACGATCGGTTATGGTTCAGTACTTGGAATCCATATTTCAGAAAAAACTTTATTTGTAGCAGAGAATTTCCTTGGACTAGTTGACAAATATGACGAACGTCCATTTATATAGGCGATGGAACACAGTATCACTAAATATTCATTGTGATTGAACTCAAACATCAGTCATGCAAATTCTCATTTGGAGAAAACTCTAATTGAAAGAGTGATACAGTAATTCAAGGATAAAACTGATTTTTAATGGTTATTATCTTTGTATCAACCAAAAAAGAAATTGTGATCTACAACATGTATACAATTTGATAAGATTATTATCTATTTGTATAACTCAACAATCACAATTGCAAATCTTTTCAAAATTGAAAGTAAAATATTCTTAACTTAACAGGATTATCACATCTATCATCTTATCGGAGAAAAAGAGTACGACGAAATTTTGAATACTTATTGTCCAACTCAAGTGATAGTTTTGACGTGGATATTATATCTGATGGATTAGAATCGGGATCAAATACTGTCTATAAAAAAGCGAATTATAATAACAATAACCTTATTAATTTGTATTTCTTAAAATTGATATGAAGGAAATAAGTGTTTATGCAAAATCAGAAGACCTTTCTAAGGTAGTTGGTATCCTTCGCAAACATAATGTTGGTGGCATTTCATTTTTTGAAATAAATGGTGCTGGCAGATCAAAACGACAGCCAGTTCCAGAAAGAGTTCGTATGTATATGACAGGGAGAATGGTCACTCCTGAATTTGTAAAAGGAACTAAAATAGAAGTAATTGTACCGGATTCTTCAGCGGACCAAATTATAGAAGACATATTAGACAATTTATATCCAAATACAGAACCGCATGGTATGATCTTTGTCAAGGATGTATCAGGTGCCTATGAAATAGGAACTAAACTAAAAGGAGAAAGTGTATTAAGTCCTAAATAAGTTATTTTTATAAATATATTATTTTATGGCTTAAAGTTGCCTGTGTTAATTTTTTAAATTTATTACTTTTCTTTTAACTGATTCACAAAACAATTGTTCTTAGTAGATGTTGTATATTTATGTATAGAAACAAAGAATTGTATTCAATTTTAGATATAGAATAGCTTACATTCATTATTTTTTTTTGAATGTATAGATAGTATCATCAATAGGTTTAACTCTATCCTTAAAAGACTGATTTACTGTATATCTAATTAGGAGAATAATCCATAGTTGATCGTTATTAATGATTATATTATAGCTAATATTGTTATTTTTATATGTTTTCAATACAATATAATACGAATTTTTTAGCAATTGGGTGGGATTATATTATTTGTCCTTTTTGGTATATCTATTGTTAATATAAGTACAATTGAACTATTAGTACAAGACATAAATGATAATAATTCAACTAATGCCACTACTATTATAAGTGGAGGAGGAGAAGGTATTCTTCACTTATCCTCTCGAATTGTTTTCTATTACATATAAAACACTATCAGATAATGAAATCAAGTTAGAATTGTCAAAATTAGAATATTGGGAAATTTGAAAAAGGTAAATTAACCAAATATATTGAATTGAATTTACTAATTTTATAGAAGTATTTGGTTTTATGACCAAAGTAGCTATAGAGGCAGATAATATGAATCACCATCCTGAATAGTTCAATGTTTATAATCAATTGTAAATTGATTTGGTTACCCATGATATAAAAGGAATAAGTAATTGCTTAAAATTGGTAAACACTACTAACAAAATTCAACATGGATAATAGAAGTAAATATATCTTCTTTCAACTAAAATTCTTTCTAATATATGGTTTAATCTATATTTCAAATTTGGGAAATTTTATGGTTGTTAATACGTGAATTTAAGTTGAAAAATAGAATAAATAAATGAAAAACTATTAAAATAACATCGATGGCAATTCTAAAATAAGAGTAAATTTAATAGTAAAATAAATATTTAGTTTTTATGTATTCTTAAACTTTCGTATTATATATTTGAATATTTGTGTTCATCAATAAAGTAATTTTCTGCTATTATATTAAAAAAATTAATAATCTAAAAAAGAATAATAAATTTTATATTTATTTTTATTTCCATTCCCAAATGAGACCAGATTTCTTTCCATCTAACCAAGATTTGTATTCATATAAACCTACCAGATTATCAAGGAAAGCGAGTTTTCCATCAGAACCTGTTTGAAAAATTATAATACCATGGTATGTATCTGTTCCATTTTTATCAGTTATTCCTAAATCTTGACCAGTATAGGTTGCAATTTCGCCATCTGTTGTCATTATAATACCAGTACCAGTACTAGTAGAAGTATTACCACTATCAGATCGATATGTTGTTATAAAATTAGATTTGTCGGTAACATTTCCAATATTCTTTAAAATTCCAGTTGCAGTATAAAAATCCTGAGTTTTAATGATGCCTCCTTCAACATTTAGAACAATCGTATTGCTTGATTGACGACTTGTCTCTTTGTAAATAGGTTCTCCAAATAGCTGAGTTAAATTAGTAGTAGGTTTTATTTTTGAATATGCATCTTGTATATTTTCTTGTGCGTTCACAACTGATAATTCATTCGATAAAGATATAGAGAATCCTATGACAAAAACAATTGTAAAGATTATTTTTTTCATCATAAATGTGTATTAATATTTTATTTTACTGATTTATATCATTTATTATTACATGAATTGGGTTCTTAAGATGGATATATCTTTTGTTATAAAGAGATTATTCTTTGTTATTATAGTGTTATTGTACAATGATACAAATAGTTCTATCCAATTATACACATGATCAATAATGCAATCTTCATCT
>JALDXL010000289.1:0-3205 GCA_032155045.1 Nitrososphaerales archaeon | reverse complement strand
ATATTTGGAGATTTCAACCTGTTATCTATGTCTGATTTAATTAATTCAACAAATATTTCTTTTATATTTAAAATAGTTATTACTTTCTAGAGAATAAGGAAAAAAAATAATTTGTATCGTTTATGTGATTCACTAAACCAACATTTAATTAGATAATTTACTAACGAGATTTGTAATACAAGTTGTCTTTTTATTACTATCCTAATTCAAAAAGATTATAGATAGATCATTCATCTTCATTATTTTCATCTGCGTTATTTTCACCATCGTCTTGTTCATTTAAGTCAGATAAATCTACTTCAGGATTGCTTGTTTCGACAAATACTGAAGTTGTATAAGTTATCTGTTCATTATTTTCAAAAAAACATCTTACCTCTAAATTTGTTAAGCCTATGGGAGCATCTGTTGGAATGTTAAAGGTAGAATAGTCTATTTGTTTAATAGGGTAAATTTGAGCTTCACTTTCTGAATCATAATCTATTAAATAAGCTTTTATCTCTAATGGTTGTTTCCCATAAGATAATGTGATTTTATCTCCTTGTTTTAAACTTAATTTAGGATCTGAATCACTCAACGTTTCAAATTGATTAGCATTACCTATTTTAGTTATAATATTGTTTTGTGTTGAATTTAATTGTGTTGCATCAAGTGGATTCGATTGGTTTTTTTTGGCAAACATAAATGGATCCATTTCTACCTCCTTTTCTTCGAAAAATACTGCTACCGAAGGCACTTTTTTATCAGGATCTTTGATTATGGCATTGTTCCTACCATAATTGCTCTCTGTGTCTAGTTGTGCAAAAACAAAATGAGTAGAGTAAATTAAAGTAAATACAATGCATAATAAAAGAAAGATTTCTCCAAAAATGGTTATTTTTGTTCTATTTTTGAAAAGATTTTTAGATGATGGATTAACAACATTATAAATATTTACCTTCATTAAAATGAATATATGCTATAAATTTATAAATGTAATTATTTGCTTGACTATTCTAGTAACCTTTTCTTAATGTTGTTTTTTATATTTCGTCATAACATAATAACTATGGAGTGTTATAATTACTGCGGATAATAGCATTTGGGTAGCAAAGTACAAATTCCATGGTACTTCGGGGACTGGATAATTTATCTTTGCATTATTAGGATCGAAAATATTCTTGAAAAGATCACTAGTTATAAGAGAATTCCATACCGTAAAATTGTATATTAATTCATAAATGGTTATTGTAGCAGCTATTATGCTAATTAGCTGTATAAACGTCATTATTCTAACGGGTAGATTTTTTATCGCATCATCGTAAATTTTTATAGCAGTAAACCATGAAATCAATGAAAAAATCATTAAAAAAGTAACTAATTTCATAGATCCCTTAAAAGGAAATTCAGTTTCAACTAATATATCACCTATAACGATTTCTCCAGTAGTCTTGAAATTAACTGCACTTTTATATCCACAGTAAGAGGTAATAATTAGCATTATAGCAGCACTAAAATAAAATATAATTATCGTATTTTTTTTGCTTTTAATAAATCTTTGATTAAGTTTAATAAAATGCAAATCCCCTCATCACCATGTCGATGTAATTATATTTTCTATTATAGTATCGATATATCTATTTATTTATTACATAAAAATCAAAATACTCTTTATCTTGAATAGTCTTCATTCTTTTTCTAAAGTAATATTCAATAATTGCAACAAAAGCAGGGAATGTTTCTAAAATTCCTAAAACTAGAGAAAAGAATATTGTTTGTACGTGTAAAATAATTTTTTTTGGTATTGGATAATTTTGGTTATGTTTCAAATTCAAAAAAAGTCCTATTTGATATGATAATAGCCACATTACATATGGAAATATCAATAGTATAGAAATTGGTCCTATATCAATAGGATAAAAATTGTTATTACTGCTAGAGAATTGATTTATTCTAAGAGAAATTTCAGGAAAAAATGAAGGAAAAAATGAAGCTATAATATATTGACTCCCCATTACAAAATTTAAATTACTTTGTTCAATTAACATTTGAATTGCAGTAGTTAACATTGGTATGAATGTCAAAATATATAATATTGTAGTAGCAATTCCAGAAATGAAACCCATAAAATAACTAGCTAATTTAAAACTAATTTTAAATCGATGCCAAAAGGGAAACTTATTGATATTTTGTAATGACCCAAGAATCCATCTTCTTCTTTGCATATAATGATCTTTAATATTAAGAGGCGGTTGTTCCAATAATATTCCCCCATGCCACCCAAGTGCTTTTTTTCCAAATTTTTCGTAAAGCTTATATCCAAATAGTTGATCTTCTGCTAAAGTAATTCCAAAATTCCATCCTATTGAATCCTCAGCATCTGATCGGACAAGTAAATTACTTCCGTGCATATGCAGAGGAGGTGGATTGTTCATCTGTGATACACAATCATAACATCCAAATGGTCTTACAGATTCTGCTAAAGCGGTTATTGGATTAGCTATTTCAAATTTAAGAGGATAAACTATTGGACCCTCAGATGCAATCCCTTTTCCTTCTCTTATATATTTTAATAATGAAAGTAAAGTTTGATTTGTTACATAACTCTCGTCGTCCATATGAAAAATCCAAAATTTACTTGTATTCTCCAATCGTTTTCTTCTATGTTCTACAGCAAATTGTAATGCTCTCGATTTTTTAATTGCATTTGTTTTGTATTCTTTATCTACTTTAATTATTTCACAATTTTTTAATTCCTCGAATTTACCTTTATCCTTCTCATCCTCTGTTACAACTGAAATTTTATAATTGCAATAGTTAATTTTATTTGCAGCGTTTATGATAGAATAAATTCCTCTTTCTACAACCGTGGTTTTAGTAGCAGATCTTGTAGTTATTTGAAAAATAATAATAGGATCGTTATGAATTCTTTGCAGATCTTTTTCAATGAATATTTTTCGATTCCTAATGAATCGAATCAAAGTCAAGAATGCAACGGGAATGGTAGAAAACCAAAATGTTAATAATATAATATATAAAAAATAATTGAATGATTCCAATAAAAGTGCTTTTACTTATTATTAAATAAAACTTTATCTCTGCATTTGGTCGATTAATTTATTGTCCCATGTTTTAACATATTTCTATTCTTTTTTTCTAATATGATTTATAATTTTAATAATAAAACAAAAAAAAAGTATATGTAGTCAATTAACCTAAAGATACAAGT
>JALDXL010000288.1:0-3226 GCA_032155045.1 Nitrososphaerales archaeon | reverse complement strand
CGATTATTCCGCATTCATCTTCTGATATAACAGATACAGCAGCAAGGACATCAATATACAAACCTACTTTAAGAACAAAGATAAACGCACTACGTAATATAAAAATGAAGAAGGAAACAAATAATATTTAAAAAGATAATAAATTAAGATAAAAAAATAGATAACTAATAATAGTCTGGATGAAGAGTTAGAAAAAGAATGACAAGAATAACAACGACAGCAAAAAGCAGAAGATGAGCAATACTAATATTACAATTATCACTACTAAACTTGCAATTAATTTTGGGAAACTAGATTTATTTGGCTAATTCTCAAAGTACATATCTAAAAGAATTACTAAAGTGATATGCTAGTATAAATAGTTCAGATAGAACATCTTCAAATTAAGTAGTATCTAAATCCAATTTCCTTTTATTATATTGTAAAAAATTACCATTTAACATCCGTGAAGAAGAACAAGCAGTTACTAGTTGATTATTATAAGATTATTGATAATTATGCTTCTTTTTGAGATTCAAACGTAATTTGTAAAGTGCGATTTCCAATATTATATTTTTTGTATATTTACTATATTCTGTACCCAATTTATCTATTATAGTTTGAACATCGTCCACTCCATAATCTATATTTTTTTCTAAAATATCACAAAAGATCTTTTCAACTCTTTCCTCTTCTAATTTATGAATTTGTATAGGATTTTTTATTGTATTTCGAAGTCTCCTTACAATATCCTCATAATAATCTTCAATAAATCTCATTGATATACAGTACTAATTTATAAATTTAAGATTTTATCATTACTTGAATCTAAATATTTGAAAATTTTTGTTCTGCCAATTCTATTATTAAAATACAGTGATAGAAACAAATAGATAAATAAATAATATAATATTCTCAATTCAAAAAATATGCTATACAAGTTAAATATAGCTATCAATTTTATCGTTTAGCAATGCAATCGGCTATGGGTAAAAAAAAATTCTATTAAAAGGATTTTAAAATTGGCATTTAGTGGTTTTAGCATATTCTTTATTGGTATGTTATTTTTTATTGTTGTATATGATGCTTTGACAGGTGCAACTTCCAATTCTACAGTCGAGTATTGTACAAAATATGGATTTTTGGCATCTCCTGGTTGTTGGTAAATTCGAATAATAAATAGAATTATTCAAGTCATGACTGCATAATAATACAGATACGATAGGCTTCCTGATATTTATGTTAATTTACACCATCATAAAATAAAATAACCGTTAAAAAAACGATAAAGATAATTTAGCAAAAAGAAAAAAAAGAGATTGAGCCTGTCATATATTAATAGAGGAATTGAACATTCGTAATCGTTATCCTCCACTTTGGATATTAATTTATGGTTTTATCATAATAAGTTTAGATGCATTTTTGTTTACAATAGGATCTGAGATAAGAATTTTTCTTATCTTTATAGTAATTGGTTTATCATTAATTGCGCTATGGTTATATCTTGATATAAAAAGATCTGAATAAAAAATAATATATAGCAATAGCACAAGACATATATATGTCCTATTTCTTGATACAAGAAACGAAATATTTGTTTACACCAAAAATATTCATGTTGTTCTATAATGAGAGAAGATTTCATAATTGGACACAATTCTCCTAATCCAATAGAATATATAAAAACATGTATAGAATAGTTTGAAAGAAAAGAAGATCTAAAATAATTCATTGATTTTATTTTGGTGGTTATAGGTAATTCTATTGTTGCAATTTTACTGCGGGGCTATTTACAATTATGTTTGTTTCTGTAATAGTTAATTCTCCATTCTTTTGAGCAGTCATAATCTCTTCTACAGATTTTAATTCTCTTGCAGTAGCATTATCATTCCATTTTACAAAGTTTGTTTCCCATATTGGACTGTAATCTTCATCTCCTGGTATTGCATTTGCAACTGGAAGTTGGACTCCCCCTGGCGCTTCACCTTCAACTCCGTTTAAAAATACGTAGCCTTGTCCACGAATTGACTCAGGTGTATTGTTCAAAATTGGTGCATAATTTACTGGAAATCCGGTATTGTTTGTGATAGAAGAAGCAGCTTTTTTGTCAGAAGCATCAGTAGCAACAAAGTATGCTATATTACCATCTATATATCCTTTAGATATTGGAATATTTATAGAAACGTTGGATTTTGCCAACTTCAAATCAGAATTTGATTCTTGTTGTTCTTCTGATGTTAAAGGAAAGAAAATACCAACTGTAAATGACATCAGAATCAGACCTGTTACTACGACCATATGATTGGATAATTTCATTTCATTTGAATTTCTATTCTTCATTAATATATTATCAAATAATCATACTTATATTAATATATTAATCATACTCCTTGAAAATCAACTATAGTTTATTTTTATAATACACAAATAATTAATACGATTAATACATGTTTTTATTATCTTGAACATTACTATTATCTTGAACATTACTAATCTTTAATGTTATTTTTTGTAACTAGAAATTATTACAACTTCCTTTTACGTAATCTCTCCAAAGAGAAAAGCTTTATTGGTTATTGTGATCGTTATTTACAAGTTAAAGGTATATCCTTTTGTTCTTTGATTCTGGTAATATTTAAGTCTTACATGATCCCAACAAACATATCAGAATTATTGTTATATGTTTTTGTATGATCTCAAAATACATTCTAACGCTGTAATCAAAGAGTAGAGTATGTTACAAGAAGAGTTTATTATAATATAATAATATGATAGTATTTTATATTTACATTTTAGTTAGGAACTTATCTTAAAATATATAAAATTATTAATATATAATCTTCTTGAAAGCAATATTTAATTTCGTTTATTTTTTTAGCTCATTTGACGCTTAAAATATATGTAGTAGTATAGTTCCATCTAATAGGACCATTATATAGATTTCCATTTATCTCTACTGTAGAATTTGAATTAATATTACCTTTTACTTGCAATTCGTGTGTACCAATAGGAAGAGGTTTAAGGAATAACCAATTTCCATCTGCAACAGCCTGTGTAGTCTGAGGTGTCAAATTCAGAATATTATTTTTAGGTAATGTAAAATTAAAGATATTCGTTTGGATACGATAATTTTCTAAATTTGGTATAGGCACTTTATTCAACGAACCGTTTACGCCTATTACGAGGTTTTACATAGTTTTAGCGCTTTCTCTTAGTTCTTCTTCAGTTTTTAACAACGGAAACTCTG
>JALDXL010000287.1:0-3247 GCA_032155045.1 Nitrososphaerales archaeon | reverse complement strand
GATGTTTATAAATTCAACAATCTTATAGAATATCTTCTTCAATTAAAAAATCTTAAAAGAACAGGATGGATATCCAAAGCTAAAATTTTAAAAGCTGAATCGGTTGCTGATCACAGCTTTTCGTTAACAGCTTTGTCAATGGTTTTTTCAGATTTGTTAGGTCTTGATACAGAAAAAGTAATGAAAATGTGTATAATACATGATTTAGCAGAATCTATAATAGGAGATTACATGCCTGATGAACTTTCTATTGTAGAAAAAAAGAAAAAAGAAGATGATGCAATGGAAATTGTAATATCTTCTTTTCCAGATAAAATTTCTTTACTTTATTCCAAAATGTGGAAAGAATTTTCTTCAAATCAAACAAAAGAAGCACGTCTTGTAAAACAACTAGACAAGGTAGAAATGTTCTTACAAGCAAACCAGTATCTAAAAAATGGCTATTCATATGAATTTTTATCTCCTTTTTTACACGTACTTGATAATATTGGAAGGGGAGAAATTAAAGAAAAAGATGATCACAGCAACTTTCAATCTAATCTTGAAAATATACTAAAACATTTAAGATAAGAATTTCTAGTATATATTATATAATGCAATACTTTACTGCACTCAAATTAGGAGAAAAACGTGTTAAAGAATCTAAAGATTTGTTAAACAAATATACTGGAAATATAGCAATGCCTGCTTTAGCCCTTAAGGATAATAAGACTAATGAATGGTTTCCAGTAGGTGAAGAAAACTTGATTGCTACGTTTAAAGAATCAAGTGGTTATGTTATAGTAATTTGTGATAAAAACGGAGTTTCTAAATCTCTTGCTCAATGGTTTTCGGAAGAAGATAAAAATAATATCGTTTCAAAAATCAAGCAAGAGCTTAATCTATCAGAATATACCGGAAAACTTTCTCTTCCAATTTGATTAATTAATTAATTAATACTTAAGTATATTAACTATAGTTATCTAGTATTACAATTTGTCAAGCGATAATAATAATAAATTTGAACAAGAAATCGAGGTAAAAGGACATCTTATAGATTCTATGATTTTAACTAGCATTTTTGACAAAATAATGGATTTAGATGGGGAATTTAGAGTACAGGAATTTACTGTTGGCAAGCAAAAGACCGATCCTAGTTATGCTAGACTAATTGTTGTGGGCAAAAATAAAATCCATCTTGGTCAAATATTAGAAGCTATTTACAGAGATGGTGCCCAGCCAATTTCTACTGAAAATGTATCTTTAGAACCAGCACCAGCAGATATGGTTATGCCTGATTTATTCTACAGTACTACTAATAAACCAACTCAGATTTTTTATGACGGAATATGGATAGATGTTAAAAATATTATGATGGATAAGTGTATAGTTATTGATACACATAAAAAAACAGCCGAATGCAAAATGATACGCGATATAAAGAAAAATGATATGATAGTAGTTAATGAAAACGGTATTCGTATTATCCCAGATGAGCGTCCTCGTCAAGGAATTGATATCTTTCAATTTATGAGTAGTACTACTTCAAGTGAACGACCTACTCAACATATTATTAAAAAAGTTGCACATGATATTTATAAAGTAGCAGTAATACAAAAAGAAAAAATAATAGTTGTTGGAGGTCCAGTTATAGTTCATTCAGGAGCCTCAAATTCCTTAGCTAAACTAATTCGAATGGGGTATATACACGGTGTCTTGGCTGGAAACGCTCTAGCGGTTCATGATATTGAAAATGCACTTTTGGGAACTTCTCTAGGTATGAACATAGACGACGGAACTTTGGCTGTACGTGGTCATCGAAATCATATGCAATCTATCAATGAAGTCTTTAAAGCTGGTTCTATCAAAAATATGGTAGAACAAGGTATACTAAATAAAGGTGTAATGTATGAATGTGTAAACAGTAATGTTCCTTTTGTATTATCGGGTTCAATTAGAGATGATGGTCCACTTCCAGATGTAGTTACCGATGTTGTAGAGGCACAACGACAGTATAAAGAAGTTTTAAAAGGTGCTAAAATGGTAATAATGCTTTCTTCAATGCTGCATTCAATTGCTGTAGGAAATATGTTACCTTCATATGTTAAAGTGATCGCTGTAGACATTAATCAGTCTGTAGTTACAAAATTGTTAGATAGAGGTACTACTCAGGCAATAGGAATTGTGACTGATGTAGGTGTATTTCTTCCAATGGTTTTGCAATATTTACAAGAAATTGATGCTAAAGAAAAAGAAAAAGAAAAAAGCTAAAAAAATGATATGCCTCAAAAAACATGTTCTATATCGTAAAAATAAATAAATACATAAACAAATATTTTATTATGAAAATAATCGCATATTTGTCATCTGAAAAAAAAACATCAATAATATTGATAAAATCAAATAATATGATTTTAAAATTTAAATTTAGTTTAATAATTTATCAAAACTTAAAAAATGGAAGAAAGAAAGAAATAATTGATGTATGTTATCCTTGTTTTTATAGTTTGAAAGGTTTTTGTTATTAGTTACCCTACTACTATATCAATAACAAAATAATATTTTTATATTTTTATAGTAATCTATTGAGATTCTTTTCAAATTCCTCATATGGTAATGCTCCTGGCATTATGGTTTCTATCTTGCCATCTTTTAATATTACAAATGCAGGAGTGCCTGTTAACCCAAGCTCTTTTGCAATTACACTATTTTCATTTATGATGTTTTGATATTTACCTGATTCAATACAGCTTTTAAATTTATCAATATCTGGAATCTGCACATTATTTGCAAAAGTTACAAGAGAATCAATATTTATCCATTGTTGTGGTTCAGGTTTGAAATTGTTATAAATTTCTTTTGAATATTCCCAATACTTTCCTTGTTCAGAAGCACAATGAGATGCAATTGCAGCCTGTGTAGAACCCTTGTATTCACCACGATCATTTACAACAAAATCTCTGAACAAATATTTTACGTTTCCTGTATTGATAAAATTAGTTTTTATCTTGTCCAAAGTTTCTGTATGGAACTTGTGACAAAATGGACATCTATAATCTGCAAATTCAACAATTGTAACCTTCGCATTTTCATCTCCCATAGGTTTGATATTTTTAGATACCGGGTTTAATAACTCTGTAGAATATTTAGAAAGAGATTGTTGTTGGATATTCTTGGTTAGCGAACTTATCATCAGTTCAAATAATGGTATACGTTCATAATAGTTGATAGGGTTTGATATTAACGATATTAGATATAATTTATTATT
>JALDXL010000286.1:0-3266 GCA_032155045.1 Nitrososphaerales archaeon | reverse complement strand
AAAGTAACTAGATTTAGAGATTTAGAATAATATTAATAATATAGATCAGGCTGAACAAATCATTTATTATAAATGTTTTACTTTCAAAAATTTATAGTTAAAGATGATAAGATACAGTAAACCATAAAGAAAACGCAATTAGAATGAATATGAATAGGATAATATACAAAAACCTAAACATACTTTTTTCTGAACTTTTATAATACATATTAAAAATCTTTTTTAAAAATATATGACTACCAAATTCCATAGTACTATCTATTCTTTCATTAAACTCATGGCCATATCCTTTGATAACCCTTTGCAATGTTATTATTCTAATGTATTGAGTTAAAAATAAGAATAAGGTTAAAATAAAGATCAGCCAGTAACTTATAGAAAGAACTAGCCAAGTCATGGGAGAAGGTTCACCACTTAAAATGTGTAGAATTCCAAAAGCAACAATTGCAGGTGCAATAAATATTTGCGAAAGTTCTATTTTCCCTTTGGTCAATAATTCTATTATATCGTTATTTTTTACTTTTTTGTTCATCTCTTTATTGTTATTGAGTTCTTTATCATCATCATCATCTTTTCTGTTGTTTACTTCTTCTCCTGCCATTAATTTAATTCTCTCATTCTCCTTATTCTCTTCTTCATTTGCAAATCAACTTCACTATTAATTTGTTATTCATAAAGTTATAAAATTATAAAATGAATGGTTATATCACATTTATCGTTTCATGCATCCAAGGATGTAAAGTACACCCTAATTCAAAAGTACCGACTTTATCAAATTGATATGTAAAGTCTTCATTTTGCTTTAATAATGAATCAAATAACAATTTGTCTTTACTGGTGACGGTATGAGGTGTTTTATCTTCATTTATCCATGTTATTTTTTCACCTTTATTTATTATAATTTCATCTGGATTAAATGATCTGTGAGTCGCAGGATGAAAAGATCCTTTTGGAATATGAATACTTAATTCAGACGTGTAATCATTATAATTTCTTGTTGTTGTTCTAATGTCACTGACGGCATCCTCTACCGTTATTGATTTTTTGAAATTTTCTGTATTACTGTTAAAAGTTGGACTGGATTGAAGGTTATTGTTATTTATAGAGTTTATAGATTTGACTTCTTCTTGAGCCATTAGAATATTATTGTTGTTTTCAAATTCGGACAAGAGCAAAGTTATGGATAATGTTATGCCTATGACAAGAAAAATACTTAATTTAAGATCATTGTTATTCATATCATAATAGAGACAATTCTTTTTATTAAATACAAGGTATATGATATAACCATTTGCAATTACCTGTATTACAATTGCTGCTGCATCTATTCATTCATTAAAGTCATGAAAATACTTTAGGTAATACACAATTCTGATTAATTAGTATATCATATGAGTTTAATTATGTTTGATATTCAAAAAGTTTATTTTTTTATTATCTAGTTCTAGTTTATGAATCAGTCTAAGCGGATTCGAAGTGAGGTTTTCATTCCCGCCCAAGGCTTTGAGTATTGAAACAAAAACAGTCATTTTTGTTAATTGAACAAGAATGTATTTGTTTATATGTTTATTACTTTGAAGTTCATTGTTATCTAATGACTACACAAAATTGTGGATTTGAACCGAGGTTTTAGAGCCTCAGGTAGAATTTAAACCTAACTTTAATATTTTACTATAATAATACGATTTGTTATCATAATAAAACTTTATCTATTATATTACCGAACCATGATATAATGAGAGTTAGAAGCCTTTCGAGTTTCGGATTTTATCTATTCTGGCCCATTTGATTAGAGCCCAAGCAGATATCAATCCATATTATAACAGATTAAATTTATATCTCCTATCTTTATATTGTATTATTCTATAAAGTATTTTGTATTACCGCAAGTGTGATTGCTCTTTCTATCAAGATAGCGGAATTTCACAATGTTTGAGGATACATAATAACTGATCTGCTAATCTAATGTATTTGGATTGATGTTGTTGTTTATTCAATAATTGTTAATTGTAGGATTTTGTTAGCTATAATCACTTTTAGAATGAATGATTTTATAAAAGCTTAAATAAAAAAATTTATGTTAGAAGGTATATGAAAATCAGAATTGCTCTCTCTATTTTTCAGCAATTATAATTATATTTAAACATTTGGCATTAGCGGCTCACTTTTTTTAAATAGTAATTCTCCATTAGTATATGACATGGAATCTTCCAACTATTCTCCTGTAGAAAAAAATACTAAATTATTTTTAGAGAAGCTCCAACAAACTGCTGGTCCTCCAATCTATACTTTGCCACCCACAGAGGCTCGCAAAGTACTATCTGGACTTCAAGCATCTTCACTAGAAAAAGTCCCTCCTGCTGACAATCCTCCTGCTGAAATAGAGAATAAAACTATTCCAGGAGGTCCTAATGGTGAAATATTTATTCAGATAGTTAAACCACAAGGTAGTGACAACAAAACCCTACCAGTTGTCATGTATTTCCATGGTGGCGGATGGGTTCTTGGAGGTTTTGATACTCATGAGAGATTACTAAGAGAACTTGCTAATGACGCCGATGCTGCTATTGTATTTGTCAATTATACTCATTCTCCTGAAGCAAAATATCCAATAGCTTTAGTTGAAGCATATGCTGCTACAAAATGGATTGCAGAGAATGGTCAAACTCTCAATTTAGATTCTTCACGTTTAGTAGTAGCTGGTGACAGTGTAGGAGGTAACATGGCTACTGTGGTTGCATTACTTGCCCAAGAACGTGGTGGTCTTCATATAGCATTCCAACTGCTATTTTATCCAGTTACTGATGCAAATTTTGATACTCCATCATATTTGAAATATCAGGAAGGTTATTGGCTTACTCGGGAAGCAATGAAATGGTTTTGGGATAATTATCTTTCAAATGACACTAACAGAAAAGAACCAACTGTATCTCCACTGCATGCATCAATTGATCAACTCAGTAAATTACCACCTGCACTCATCATAGTAGGAGAGAATGATGTACTACGTGACGAAGGGGAAGCCTATGCTCATAAACTGATGCAAGCTGGGGTCTCTACTACAGCAACTCGTTACCTAGGTACTATACATGATTTTGTGATGTTAAACCCTATTACTGATACTCCTGCAGCACGAGGTGCAATAGATCAGGCTTCTCGTACACTTAAAGAAATATTGTCAAAATAGAAAACATTCAATATATTTATTTTAATGGCTCTGTTAAGTTAAGCAGTAAAAGCTATAGCTAGGCACGTTTTCTTTATGA
>JALDXL010000285.1:0-3275 GCA_032155045.1 Nitrososphaerales archaeon | reverse complement strand
GAATATAGGATGATAGTGGACGTTCTAATGGTTCAACCATTAACAATCATCATTTATGTTTTAATGTAACATCTTTTAATTATTATTAAGTATTTGGTTAGGATCTCGGATAATGGTCGTTTTATTCTACATTAATATTGATTTTTTATTTTTATATCAAACCCAATATTTTTTAATTTATTGCACTTTGATAAGATTTACTTGGACATATATCAAATTTCGTTATCTTGCTGTTTTATTAGATTGATCATCTTACAAAAAAATAAAAAATATGCTAAAAAAAATACGAAATCAATCCTTTTTAATGCTTTAAATATAACTTGAATAGCTTAAATTTTGTGGCAAAAGTACAGCATTATCGTGGACTTAATACTAACCTAGATAAACTCTATGCCAGTATAAAACAAGAATTACAAGACCAAAAGGACATCGAAATTGTGTCAGAGTATAAAGGTACTCTCAATTCTGTTCCTTTACCTAGCATTGTAGCTGTAAATAAATCTCCGAAAGTATGGGCGGGATCTTTACGTGAAATTCATGTCTCCATGACAGGTGACTCAAATGATTATGCCGTAGAGGTTGCATCTGGAGCATGGTTTGGAAGCCTTGTCTGGACAGGAGCAGTAGGACTAGTCATTGGAGGACCTATTGGACTTGCCGCTGGAGCTACAGTAGGAGGAATAATGGCATATGAATTTGAGAAGCATATGTGGAACAAAATCTTAGAAGTCGTTAAAAAAGAAAGTGAGACTCAGCCTACTATCGATTCCATTGATCATTATTCTCATAGCAATTGATAATCCTTCATAACATCTACTAGTACGAACCATACAAGATTCAATCTATTGCAGCTTGATTAGTATTTGATATACTAATAATTTATTTACTCTATATGATGATCAAGTCTTGAAAACAATAACATTAGCTAAACCAATTATTTAAAGGTCTTATTTTTCAATTATGACTTTATTTATAGTTTAAAAATTAATAATAAATAATGAAAGTAGGATTAGTTGTTCCTCAGTTTGGAATTAACATCACTAAGGAAAACCTAATTAGATTTGTACAAATTGCAGAGAGAGAAGAATTTGAATCACTTTGGGTATATGACAGAATGTTATATGCTATTAATCCACAACAACCGTATGCTGCTACTCCAAATAAAAAAGAATGGCCAGAATATTTTAAGAACGTGTTAGATCCGTTGACAACACTAGCATTTATCGCTGCTAATACTTCAAAAATGAATTTAGGAACTTGTATTATCGACATGCTATTCCATAATCCAATAACTCTTTCTAAGGAATTTACTACAATCGATATTTTATCTGAAGGTAGAACAATCTGTGGTTTTGGTATTGGTTGGTCAAAGGATGAATACATCGCAGCTAACATGAGTTATAATAAAAGAGGGGAAAGAGCAAACGAAATTCTTCAAGCAATAAAAAAAATATGGACGGACGATATTATCGAATTTACTGGAGACTTTTATAAAATTCCAAAATCAATCATCGGTCCAAAACCTCTTCAAAAACCACATCCTAAAATTTTGCTAGGTGGTTTTTCTCCAAAAACGTTCGAACGTATGATCAATTATGCAGACGGTTATATTGGAGCTCTAGTAGGGTCTTTTGATTATTTTAACAATTCAGTTAAAATGTTCAATGAAGCTATTGAAAAAAGTTCAAGATCAAGAAAAGATTTTGATCTAACTATCCTAACGTATCCTCAGATTCTTAATAGAAATTTTGAAGGCGATCGTTCTCCAATGACAGGTAGAACAATAGATGAAATTGGTTCTGATTTATCTAAACTTAAAAGTTTTGGAGTAGATAGAGTGATCCTTGCAATAAATGCAGAAAAGGATTACGATGTAAATAAAACTATTGAGTTTGTTAAAGAGTTAAAAAAATTCTGTGAATAGGAATAAACTATATTTTTATGAGGCATCATTCATATAATCAGGTTTAGTAACTATTAATACATATAATAAAAAGAGAGAGGTCATTAAAAATATATATTTGTATCCAAAAAACAATAAAGTAATAACCAAAACTTGACAAAAGATTGTTCTATCACTGTTTAATATATACTTTTAATAATTTTTTGAAAGTATCCAATAATTTAAATCTTATTTGACAATATTCTAACATTTGCTTTAATGTAAGAAAATAATAAAAAATGAATAAATATTATAATAAAAAAAAGTATTTAATATATATTCTTTTTTTTGTAGACTTAAATCTTCAAAGGAAAGATTGTTATATTTAAGAGAAATAAAAACATTTAGCTAGGTAGATCTGCTAGGAATTATTATGTTTTATTTTATTTAAAGTTTAATTTGTGATTAAATGGGTGCTAAAGGAATGGCGACAGACCTCTAACACCCATTGATGAATACACAAATATGTTTGTGATACATATAAAAAACTAAAAAGTAGAATAAAAGAGTATAGTTAATTTTCGATTGGTAAATTATAAAAATTATGCGATTTTTAAATAATAGGCAAAATCATTCTAGATTTATAGTTAGCAGTTCCCACAAAAAAATCTGCCTGGTTAAGATTACCAGATAAAACAAAAAAGATATAAAATTGCATTAGATGAATATGGATTACAAATTTGATATTTTTTATTATTGTAGAAAATGAAAATCAGGATCCAATTAATTAATTTTGGTTGTAGTATATAAAACACTAAAAAAGCAACCATATGTCTAGTTTCCTGAAATGAGATTTCGGCTCTCAATACTCATTTGTAGGGAGCTATGACAACTAAACTATCCCTAATGATCAAATATTATTTTACGAAAGTTACTGTTGTACTATTTAGACAAAAAAATAGATTTTGCAGATTATAGCCCTCCTTCTGACCTCTAACTAAGAGAACTAGCTTTTACAATTAATTTATCTCAAATCATTATATAAAATTTTTAACAATTTATTGAATATGATGAGTATAAAAAATACTTCAAATGTGCTATCGATGTCTAGTTTACATTATCTAAGGCAAAGAAGAATTATAATAATAATCGGAGCTGTTCTGATGATAGTTGGTTTTTTTGGTGCCATAACTGTAGGGTCAATTGTAATCAATGATGTCGTTAATAATAAATTAACAACTCAAGGCTATCCTGAATCACAGTTTTTAGGAATTTCAGCATATTCATATGAATATGGATTAGCACTTACAACGGTTTTAGGGGATGTTTATTTTCTTTGGCGGACTATTTATGGATTCCAAAAATAGAAATCAAAACTTGACAAAATAAAACA
>JALDXL010000284.1:0-3294 GCA_032155045.1 Nitrososphaerales archaeon | reverse complement strand
GTTTGATTTTGTGCAGTAGCAGCAGTTTGATTTTGTGCAGTAGCAGCAGTTTGATTTTGTTGTGTCATATTAGTTTGGGCATAAATACTATCTAATAATGAAGGAATAGATAGTAGTCCTATTGCAAGTATTGAATAGACAAATATATTCTGATATTTCATTCTAAATAAGTCAGTACATTATTACTTATATGGCTTTACTTTTTAATTTGTAATATATATTGGATATCTGTATTTATTTTGGATTCAGATAAACTTAATTTAAAGATGATTTTCGGTTGTAAAGTCATTATTGTATCAATAATTACCTAAAAATCAATTTATCATCTTCTTTATTAATTCTGCCGTGATGAAATTATTATTAATGTATAAATAATTTATTATTTTAAAATAGTTCGTTAAGTATTGTTCAAAGTTTAATTTTTTAATTATTAGATTGATATTATCAATAAATATATTCACTACTCTAGCTTAAATGTAGACTATGAATAGCGATGATAAAAAAAGCATTGATCGTGATACCCCAACTAAAATAGATGATATTAACGCTGATTCGAATGAAAATCTTAAACTTAGACGAACAAAAATAAAATTTATTAAAAAAATCATAGCCTTAGGAGCTGTTTTTACCATAGTATTATTTATAATACAATACTTCATGAAACCTATTATACCCAAAGATTACCTTATGCTACTTCAAAGCATACAAGTGTCTATTTTCGGCTATTTTGTGATAGAAATAGTAAGCAATACTTTTCATGATCTTACTTATGACTACTTTAAAGATACTTCAAAATCTATAAAAATTTTAATTAGAATTTCAGGTGCTATCATTATAATTGCTATTATTATTTCTTATCTAAGTAACGATCCAATTGTAGCAGCATCGATAGGAACAATATCTGGCTTAATTGTTGGATTTGCGTCCCAAAATATTATTGGAAATATTATTGCAGGTTTATATTTAGCATTAATTAGACCTTTTAAATTAGGCGATGAAATTACTGCTTTTAGTTACACAGGAATAATATTTGATATTGGCTTAATCTCTACTAAGTTATATACTCAAGATAATAAAATAGTACTCGTACCTAATTCTTCCTTAGTAACTACTACTCTGGTTTTAAATAAAAAAAATTAAAAAAAATTCTCATTTTTTAACAATATCATAATTTAAAAAATACCAATAAGATTTCATAAAATTTATTTGTTATTCAATATTTATTTGTCTGCCTTTTGGTTTTTGTTGTTCTTTCTTTTTGAATATTATTTCTAGAATGCCATTATTATAGCTTGACCTTGCACTCTCTAAATCAATATCGTCTTGAACTTCTACTGTTTTGTGGTATTTTCTATTTGGATCATCGCTTTTTATCTCAACATAATTATCATAAGCATCGATTCTTATATTTTGTTTATTTATCCCTGGCATTTCTGCAACAATTTTTACCTCTTTATCCGTAGACGAAACATCAATCAATGGTTCCCTTTCTGCAGAAAGTGAGGCACGTTCAAAGAATCCCTTACCACCACCAGAACTGAAAGGAGATTTCACATTCCCGAATTCTCTTATTTTCGGTTTTCCATCAGGACCTATTGTCATTGAATATCCATATACTATTGGACCTACTTCTCTAACTTTTTCGCCTTCAGATGTTTCGTATTCTTTAACTAGATCTTTTGGAATTCTGTTTTCAATATTTTTGAAAGAATCAGAAAATGCTCTGCTAATTTCATTTCTCATTTCATCAAAATCTCTTAACATCTCCTCAAAATTCCAACCTCCAGTACCAAAAAAACCTTCGTCTCTTCCATGACGTCTTCGACGTATTCTATTACTACTACCACCACCACCACCAAAAAACTGTCTAAAGAAATTATATGGATCTAAATCATCTGGAAAACTCATAATATAAAATATAGATTTAATTCTATTAAATTGTTTTCTAAAAGGAAGTAATATCAAAAACTAATAATATTGTAAATCTAACGCTACTTTAGAGAGAATTAATGAAATAATATTTTATTTTATTTTATTAATTAAAAGATTTTATTACTATTATTATTATAATAATGTTTATTTTTCAGAGTTAGTTTTTGAATATAAAATTCGAATAATATTGTAACATATCTTCTAGTTGTATTACAAAATTCCATAATACTTTATAAGGTTATTGAGAACTTTGCTCTATTACTTTATCCTTTCCTAAGTGCGAGATAATGGTATATTATTTGTATAATAATTTTGTTTCAACTCTTGAGACGTTCTCTTACCAATGAATAACAATAGAACGATTTAAGCAAATAAAATGTTTGATAACAATTTGAAAATTGACTTGATCAGATTATATCATTTTCGTTAGAATATTGATTTTAAATTTTGGATTAAAAATTATTATCTTTAGATAATAAAATTATTATTAATTGTATCTCAAAATATTGAATTTTATATGACCCGACGATTAACCTTAGAATTTATCTAAATTAGGAAAATTACAGTTAAAACAAGATATAAAATAATTGATAATGAAGTTTATGACATGATATTAGCCAATTTTATAATTAGGTATATCATGAATTACCATAATTTTCATAATAAATAAATTCACTCAATGGTTTTCGTGTCTTTTTCTTTCCTGTCAGAATTTTAGTAGGATAACCAAATCCTATTATTGTAGAAATATGCATTTCGTTTGGAATTGTGAAATCTTCTCGAAGCTGATCTTCTATAATTCCTGTAAAAAGTCCTGACCCAATCTTGTAATTCCAAGCTGTTAATTGCATATTTTGAAGAACCCTTCCTGCGTCAATTAAATGAAATTTGTATCTTGGATTAGTTAGGATTATTATTGCAAAATTTGCCTCGGATATCCAACTACCACTTGTACTATCTTCTGACAGTTTCTTGAGATTTTCTTTTTTTTCGACCAAAATAAACTTCCAATGTTGGGTATTAAGTCCTGTTCCTGTTGATCTAGCAGATTCTAATATCTTTTGTTTATATTCATCAGGAACGTTATGTTTATTAAATTCTCTTATGTCTAATTTGGTTAATATACATTGATAAGCATCCATAGATCTACATTGATAAAATGTTTTATTAATATTTTAAAGTTTTATTGTGTATTATTATTCAATAACCTTATACAACGATCAAATATATCTTAATATTAATCATTAAGTCATTAATAAGATTAGAAACACAAATAATTTTATCTGATCAAACAATTAAATATGATACTCTGATTTTTGCTATTTTCTAATAAGTGTATAACATTTCATAAATACAATAATT
>JALDXL010000283.1:0-3295 GCA_032155045.1 Nitrososphaerales archaeon | reverse complement strand
ATTTATTGCTAAAATGCAAAAGATTTGCAGTATGTTTTTTGATTCTATTTTAAAACTTTATCTTTGAGTATAGCGGGGAATATTGAAATAAATACTATAATAGAGGAAACGAGAAATATAATATGTATTGAATTCAAAAACTTATCTTCAACCAAGTCATTGTAATTGGTAACAACATTTGAACTATTATCTGTATCTTTAACCATGTTTATGTCAGTATTTCTAAAATCTATTAGAATATCTTTTACTTGGTCTGCAGGCATTATGCTAGTCATAATTAAAAAAGAAATACCTAAACTCAGTGATCTTCCTACGTAAAATAAAGTTGTACCTGTACTTGCAGATACGCCTCTTCTGTTTGCAGGAACACTATTCATTATTGACGCTCTATTTGGAGATGCGAATATGCCCATTCCAGCTCCTAATAAGATAAAAGGTAATAGGAGCTCAATAAAAGAAGCTCGACTTTGTAACTGTGTAAGTAATAGAAATCCTACTCCAGACAGAAATAGGCCAAGGCCTGAAAAAAATCTCGAACCATATTTATCTGATAACCAACCACTAAGAGGCCCAAATATTGCTAAAGCAGCAGAAACAGGCATAAGATAAATTCCTACTTCAAATGGACTCAAATTCATAAATGCTCCTTGCAAATAAAAAGAAATGATTAAGATAAAATCACCCCTAGCTATTGAATTAAGAAGGATTGCTATATTTCCTCCTAAGAATGATTTAATTTTAAATAGCGAGAGATGAAACATTGGATAGTCTTTTGAGATAAATTTCTCAATAAATACAAACACAATAATAAGAACAACTCCTAGAATTAGTAAATATATATCTATATAATTAGATACAATACCAAATGAACTAAATGTTATCCCTGCTAATACAAGAAATAATCCTGAAGCAAAAGAGATATTGCCAAGCCAGTCTATTTTTTCTTTCTTAATTGAACCTAGTTCTTTTAGATTTTTATAAGATGATATTATCCCGATAATACCTATTGGAATATTAATCCAAAAAATTGATCTCCATCCGAGATAAGAAGTTAAAAAACCTCCTAGGACAAGACCTAATACTGATCCTAACACTATTGCAATTTGGTTTATACCCAATGCTTTACCTCTTTCATTTGATGGGAAAGCATCAGTCAAAATTGCAACACTATTTGAAAAAAGAAATGCAGCACCTATTGCTTGAACTATTCTAAATACTACCAATTGTTCTCCTGTTTGTGCTATGCTACACAATACAGATCCAAAAGTAAATATGGTAAAACCTATGGTGTAGAGTTTTACTCGACCGAAAATGTCTGCAAGGCGACCAAAGTTCAAAAGAATGGAGGCTGTCACAAGAGAGTATCCAATTACTATCCATACCATGGTAAAAAGAGAAGCGCCAAGTTCTGCTACTATAATCGGCAATGCTATAAATATTATATTTGTATCAAGCGATGCAACGAGAGTACCTAAGGTGGTATTTCCTAATGCTATCCATTTGTATGAAATACTTCTATTACTTTTAGGATGGGGAGGATCGAAATCTATCACTCAAAGAATCTTTAGTTAATACAGTATTTTAATATCTATAGTCTTTTATTGAATACTGTAAAATTGAAGGATAAATCTACAATCTTGAATATTAAAATCAGATTGATTTACTTTATATAAATAAATATATTAATTTTGAATTTTTTTAAAAAAATATTTAAATTATTTAATTTGCAAGTATACGAACTTTATTTTGTATAAAAATTTGCTTAATTATGATTTATCATTTAAAGTTAACAATAATTTTTAATTCTATCTATTTTTTGTAATATTCTACATTTATTATGGATTAAAAAGAATATAGATGTCATAATATCATGATTTATGAATGCTCTGGTAATCATATTTGTTTTAGTAAAGATGAACTATCTATATGTGGTATGAAGGGATGTAATAAAGTATCTGTCGTAATTAGTCCAATAGATATAAATTGGTTCTATAAAATAAATAAAACTGGCCTTTGTATTAATAAAATCGATCTTGATAAAATAATTAAAGATCCTAATATGCCTAAAGAAGTGAAGAAACAAATAGAAAAAATATTTTTTAATTTATAATGAATTATTGATAAGATCTGAGAGTTGACTAATATAGAATTAATTATACAAGATTGATGGTTGAAACTATATTAATAGTTGAAATGTCATTTATCATCACAAAATCATGGGAGAATGTATAGTTTTAATGTTTTAGTATTACCAATTATTTTACAATCTTTACTCAATTATAATATTTCAGTTAGTTATATCAATTTTTATACTCTGTATACAAAAAAATCGATCTAAAAAATTTGTTATTTATCGTTCAGGAAACCTAAGTGGATTGTGTTTATCTCGTATGTATTAAAAGAATAGGAGTAATGAAAACAGTAAACAAATTTACAACTAGATGATATATTTATAAAAAATAAATAGACAATCTATTTGAGCTTTCACAAGAAGTAAATATTAGTTGATGAATATGTAATAATAAAAATAGTAAATAAAATCAAATTTTTAAAATACATCAAATTATTTAAATCTAAAAATTAACAGAATTTTTATTACAAAACAGAGGTATTCGTTAAACTGGAAATAATGTTTAGAATACAAGGAAAATATATTTGAAATAATAGAAGTCTTTTAGACATATTTAAAATAAGGCAGTATTTTTGAAAATGAGTATATGATTTCTTTATAGATACGTATTAGTTATCATTATAATAACATATTAGTTTTATTATCTGTAAAATAATAAATGATTTTGTTATTAATAACAGTTTTTTTTAAGAAATTTTATCTATAATAATAGTAATAATCATTAGAAAAAAAATAGGATTTGTCTCAGTTATTTCCTCAATATCTTTATCGTCTTGTCAATTATTATCTTGTTGTGAGGTCATCTATTCTGGATTAGCTAGTTGAGCTTTGAAAACTTCAGTTTCTGCTTTTATAACTTCTTTTTGAATTTTCGTAATATCATCTAATGCCTTTTTAAGGTCTGTTTTAGATATGTCTTCTTTGATCTTTTGTATGTTTTCGGTAAATGTCGGCTTGTTTTGTAATAATATAAATTGATTTTCTAAATCTGTAATTCCTGTTAATGCATCTACTATTTCTCCATTAGCTAATAATTCTTTAGCATCCATTAAATTGTCTTTTAATTCAGGAATATCTAATGTCATTAATACTTGAGCATTTTGGCTCATAGTTTGATTTTGTGCAGTAGCAGCAGTTTGATTTTGTGCAGTAGCAGCAGTTTGA
>JALDXL010000282.1:0-3300 GCA_032155045.1 Nitrososphaerales archaeon | reverse complement strand
CCTATAGTATGACCCATGAGTAATTCGACATTTATTGATTTCATTACCTGTTCACAATGTGATTTGAAAAACTTACGAAAAGAATGAACGGCCTGAAACTCATGACGTTTCTTTCCATCAATAAGAGGCTCTCTTAATCCCTATTCCCATTCTGCTCTAGAAATGATGCTTCTAATTCCACTACTTCTTAACTTCCTAGGTACAGTTGCTAATCCACCTCTATTTTGAAATTTAACATTTGTAGATTTCCAGATATCTCTTATAAGCCAACTCTCACCTGATATTTTTTCACCACAAGAAGAACGAAATTCAATATATTCTTGTAATACAATAAAGGCTTCCGGAGTTATAAAAGAAAAATATTCTTCTCTTGTACCAGTATAAACTATTATTTTAGCAGCAATAACTTCATTATTTTCATCATTTTTTATAGGAATAACATGTTTCCATTTTAAATAGTCAAATGCTCCAACTCTTATTCCACTAGATAGCATAAATAAAACAATTACCTTAATACGTCTATCTGGAAAATCTAATAACTTTTTAATTTCTTCTGTAGTAGGTGCTCGATCATTAACATAATCTCTATGTTGTGGTTTGCCTTTAGCAATTTTTTTCCAGTTTAAAAGAATATCATTCATTTCACAAAAAAGTTTAACAGATTTGTAATAATTGTTGATAGTGGATTCTGCAATTTCTCCTTTTTCTGCTCGTTCATTTTGGAATTCAATATATTGAATTATTTGATGTTGTGTCCACAAAGGGTCATATTTTGCTTGCTCATAAAAAATAAGGCATTTCTCTTTTAACGTTCCTTTCAATTCAAGGTAATCTAAAAAATATTCAAATCTTCTAGGATATTGTCTTTTTGAATCTGGTGCCTTAAGAGCGTATAGAAAATTTTGTAATGGATCATTTGTATATTGCAATGTTGTTTTTGAATTCCGTCATCAATGCGTTACTATCGTATTTATTTACTTATAACTGATATAAATAGAGGCATATTTGCTACGTGCCCGTCGGGAGTTGAATAGTCATGGTTTCAGTGTTCACTAACACAATTAGCATTGAACAACATCTTATTGAATTATACAAAAAAGAAAAAGGACATTAAATTATATTATATTATAATATGTCATCATAAATAATTTCGCAATTTATTGCTCTATCGTCCCATCATAAATAATTTCGCAATTTATTGCTCTATCATCTTCAATAACGTTTAGCCATGCTACGTCCCAACCTTGTCCACAGTCAATAAAATCTCTTCCACCATCAGGTGTTTCACTAAAACGATCACCATGATCTAGACCATCATCTCCAGACCCGCCATAAATAACATCACTACCATCTCCTCCTTGTAATTTCCAGTCGTTTCCTGGACCACCATAGATGCTATCATTGCCTCTGTCACCTTCTAAATCATGATCATTTCCAGGACCACCAGAAATACTATCATTACCTGGCCCTCCATAAAACATCTTATCATTTCCTAGACCACCATTCATAATGTCATTACCATTACCACCATTAGCAGAATCACTTCCCATTTCACCATCAATCCAATCACTGCCATTATTTCCACTTATTCGATCTATGCCATCGTCTCCTAATAAGACATCAACATCGTTACCTCCTTCCAGGAAGTCATTGCCTTCATTGCCATAGAGAGTGTCATTACCATCTCCTCCTTGTATCCCCATATCATCTCCGGAATCACCTTTGATTATATCATTACCTGAACCACCTTGAAAATCTATATCATTCCCTATACCTCCCCACAATTCGTCATTACCTGCTCCACCATCAAATCCTACATCATTTCCTTCTTCACCATATAAGTCATCATCTCCTTCATCTCCATAAAATCCTGAATCATTTCCAAACCCTCCTTGAAGATAATCATTTCCTAAATCTCCATGAAATGTTTTATCATCACCATCATGACCAAACATATTGTCATTACCCGAACCTCCACTAGTAGTGTCCATTCCTTGTTCACCCAATATTGTATCATCTGCTGGTGTACCATTACAAACTAAAAGAAGAGCTGAACAATAAATCGTATCAGCAAAAATCTTTACAGGTGAGAAGATTATCAATATTATAGATGTCATCAAGAAAACAAATGTAAACTTCAACATTGTTAGGTATGTAAATTCAATCCTTTAAATAACATATGGTTATAATAATAGATTTTTGAAAATAAATTTATAAATATTCTTCTTTAAGTGTATATTGAGTAATAAAGCGAGCTAATATTGTAAAATTTTAGACATTTAAGTTTTCCTCGATCTATCATGTATATTTATTGGATAATTTTAGAATTTAATAAAGGTAGGGTTAAGTATAAAGAGATGAATATAATAAAAGACTTGTTTGAATAAGTTGAATAAACATGGTTTCAGTATTCAATTACTATACATTAAAAAAATATTATAATTAGAAAAAATTTGTAGGGATGAAGATTGAAAAATAAAGCAGATAATTGTTTATAATTATATGAATTCTATTGATAAAGTTATTTAGTTTTGATTTTAATTTCTGTCTAAAAATAAGAAGAATATTATTTTCTTTTATTTTATTTTATTTCCTTCTTTACCAATTATTGATTTTACAATTCCATATATTTGTTGATTGAAAAAATGATTGCCAGTATCTTCATTATCTAGCTTAAAATTTATTATATCACCTTTAGAAATTATGATATTAATATTGGTATTCTTATAAGGACTTTGATTATTGAGTTTAACGTCAGCAATACCAGAAACTGTTAAATTCTTTTTAGGATCTAATATTATTTTACTATATATATTTTAGAAAAAATGAAATTATATATGTCTATTTCTAGGTTAGGCTTTGATAAATGAATGTTACAAATTCTCCTGGTTTTCTGGAAGTATCATCATAATAAATTTCATCGTATTTTGATGTTAGTTGTGATGCAATTATTTCTTCTAAAGATTTTCTGTCTTTTATCATTTGGTTAACTTTCTCCCTTACATCTTTTAACATATTTGTAAAATCATTAACTTTTGTTTTATTAGATATTTCTGAATGACCAGATACTACTTTGGTTTCATCATTAATAATTGCTGATATTGTCTCTAATGAAGAGATTAATCCATCGATACTACCACCACTCGATAAGTCAATAAATGGATATGATTTGTCGGCTCTGTTAAGTTAACGATAAAACTATAGCTGTGAATGGTCTATTTATATTTTAACAGGCAAATTTTTCAAAATTTTCAGATACCGACGTATTTAAACTTTTTGTACAAAATATATAAAATATAT
>JALDXL010000281.1:0-3307 GCA_032155045.1 Nitrososphaerales archaeon | reverse complement strand
TTTATTAATCTCAAACTTTTATAAATAATAAAGTTCTTTATTTTGTACTTTAAGGAATCTTCCAGACTGTCCTCCGGGGAAGAATTTAGCATACTGTAATCCTTCAGTTCTCCGGAGGTTTTAAAATTCTATTTTTTATTTATCTTATCGTAGTTATATATTAAAAATCAAATGTCACAATTTTAACTTGCGAAAATCTTTATTCGTGTCACATCCCAAATATAGTAAAGTAAAAAATATTTAACATGGAATAATAAAGATTTAACAAAAAAAAGCAGTACAATATTTTTAGGAATTGTTGGAGTTTAAAGAATAGTGGAATTAAATTCAGCCACAAACCATCCTTAATTCACGTTTTCATTTTTTTTATTTAAAATAGTAATAAATTTATGATAAAGACATTTAAAAAATTGGTTTTATTTAATTTTTATATTTTTTTTTGTGAAGCAAATTCCATAATCTCGATTAATTTTTGAAAATTTGAAAAATTTTTTGAAAAGAATTCTGGATCTGCATAATAAATAAATTGATAGAATGAATCGCCATCTTTAGTAAAATACGGTAAAAGCATGAATATTTGTATTTGCTGGAGAAAATTCATATTCCATTTGTATTGATATCCTATTTCCTGAAAGTGTAGTTTGAGTTTTATTTATAAAAGAAAAATTGTCGGTTTGAGAAATCATAGTTGTATAAAAGTAGTTTACATAATCTTCTAAAAGATCACAGTTACAATATTCTTTAATTGTTTGGCTTTTAAAATTATCTTGTAATATCCATGTTTCTGCAAGATTTGTTTCATTTAAAATGCCAAGCTGAAGATAACACAAATTTACATTATAACATGTTGATTTGTCTGATTTAGCAAGAATTGTCCAAGGAGTATAATTTTCAAGTTTGATTCCAAGACCTTCGTAAATAGTAAAATTTTCATATAGAGTATTTTCGTCTTGTTTTATTATTGATTGGTCTGAAATAGTATTATCACTTTCTGTTGCTTTTTTAGAAGTTAAAGATGCTTCTGTTGTTGATGTTTTTGTTGTTTCTGCTTGAACATCTACAATAACATGCGACAAAACCGTTGTAAATGTACATGTGACTAATAAAGATATTAAAAATTCAGATATCGATAGCATTGTTATGATTGCTAAATATTTATTCATCATCTTATATTAAAACAATATCATATTTTTGATATACAAATGTATTAAATTCTTATAAAAAGTTAGGATAGAGTATGATTAATTACTTTTGCTAATATAAAAATAACAAATCCTATTGAACTTAATGAAATAATATAAGGAATTATTCACAGAATTTTCATTTTATATAATAGCAAAACATTCATGAGAATATAAAATTTTTATATCTTTTTTATTTAAAAAATCTATTGATAATTTCTTATAATAATATGAAAGAATAATCTTTGAATATGGTCTAAAAGATCTTAGACCTAGATTAAGTTTACAAACTGAAGTTCAAAGATTTACTTTAAATACATACAAATTCTAGGCACTTAAAAATGTTAGAAATCAAAATCATAATAGTAAAAATAAATATATTGAATGAGTTTGTATCCAATTATATATTGTAATACAACTTTTTCTCGTTATCAATTATAATTATTTGGAAATTTTACATAGATTCTAAACAGGAAAATAAGATAAAGAGAATTTGTTATAATAACTGTGGATTTTCCGTTCCTAACAAAATTAAATTAACATAATCTGACATTAATAGTTAAATCAATTTTTATAATTTGAAGGTAGGGTAAAACTAGACAATAAACATTTAAATCAAATATTTAATATACTTTTATGTATATATACAATGGATATAAACTAATAATACTAATTTTGCTTGATAGATTAAAAAAATTTAATCAGACCGGTTTCTAATAAGTTAATAAGATTTTAAAATTATTTAATAATAATTAATAAGAAAGTTTTAAATATATAATAACTTTTTAATAAATAATATGAATTTTATTTTGTTTATACTATTTACTATAATGATATTAACAGTACCTAATATTTATGCTCAGCAGAATGAAATTAACCATACAAAACAAAATAATGAAAAATTAGAAATTGTTGCTTCATTTTATCCTTTGTATGAAATTGCGAAGGAAATAGGCGGAAATAATACTTTAGTAACATCAGTTATACCGTTTGGTGTTGAACCACATGATTGGGAAATTGCTCCTCAACAGATACCACAGATTTCAAAAGCTGATATGATCATATTCAATGGAATAGGATTTGATTCATGGCTTGGTAAGGAAGAACAATTTCGTAATTCATTTCTTGTAGATATTAGCAAAGATTTACAACTGGTTAACATAGATAAACAACAATTAGGTAATTTAAAACATGAATCTACGTATGATCCTCACATTTGGCTAGATCCGATATTAGTAAAAAATATCTCTCAAACAATTAGTAACGCCTTTATTAAATTAGATCCAAATAATGCAGACTTTTATAAACAAAATACACAAAATTTTCTTCTCCAACTTGATGAATTAGACTCTGTGATAAAAAAATCTCTAAGTAACTGTGAACTAAAAGATTTTATATCATTTCATCAAGCTTTTCAATATTTTGCGAATAGGTATGGTTTAACTCAGCATACAATTCATGAAAGCATATCTCCGGAAAGCGAGATACTTCCTCAACAAATCATCAAGATCATCAAATTAGCAAAAGATCACAATATTGATACCATATATTCGGAAGAATTAGTCGATCCGAAATTATCGCAAGTTCTTGCATCGGAAATTCCAAATGGAAAGGTTTTATTATTATCACCAGTTGAGGGATTAAATCGAGAAGAACTAGCTAATAATGTGGGTTATATTGACAAGATGTATATGAATTTAGAAAATCTAAAACAAGGCTTAAAGTGTAAGTAGATCTAGGTATTAACTTTTGTAAAAAAATGTATATCCAACTTATTTAATATAAACAAAAACAGATCTATTTTTTAACAATGCAATCGATATGACTGGACAAAAAGAAATATTTGTAGAAGTATATTTATGAATTTTCGTAATTTATCAAGATTATATTTAGTAAAGGCCACGTTGCTAAATGCTCTTTTAACTTAGATATATTCACCTCTGTTATTCAATTCTTTATTGAAATCATTCTCAAGTGTTGTATCATTGTACATTGAAACAAAGAATTGTATCCAATTATACATGAAATAAATTGCATCCATTTCTGGTACATGGATAATAGTCATCAAAATTTTCTATTCTATCTTTGAAATACTGATTAACCTGTCCCATTAGACTTTTCTCTAT
>JALDXL010000280.1:0-3313 GCA_032155045.1 Nitrososphaerales archaeon | reverse complement strand
TTCCAAAACAACATACACACTTTTATTATCGAGGTCCGTATTAAAATAATAAGGTCTAACCAGTGCTTGCTATTTTTATCGATTGATTAACTTCTCTTTCATACTCTGATCTTGATTTAAATATTATATAGGATAAATGTTATTTTCAATCTTTTTTTATAGATCATCAGATAAACTAGTTGAATTAAAACTGTATTTTCATAGCCTAAACAAATTTTCATATTAAGATGGAATTTCTTGATTATTTCAATTTTGTTAGTTATTTATATTTATTTTCTCAATATTTTACTATCATATGCTTTTGATACAATCTCCTTTTACAATAAATATTGTTTATTGGATATTCTAAATTAAGATGGTTATAGATCTCAAGTCTTAATGTTCAAATCAAATTATTTACATAATGGTTTTCAGTTGTCGTTATTATTCTAAAGTAGATATCATAATTATTTCCATATTAATTTACTTTTGGAAATTCTTGCCATAGGACATGTTAGTTATATTGAACTAGTATATGCATGAACCTATTATAAGGACAAAAGAAAAACTACCATAATACTTTATATAGTATGATGTGTATAGGATTATCAATAAAATATTTGGACAGTCATTACGCTGTGGATACAAACAATCAAAGTATTGTTGGTAGTCTGACAGCATCAAAAAAAAAATTAAAAAATTTAGTACAATTAAAACGAAATAAACCAGATTTAGACAAAACACAATATAAGAATATTATTAATGATGGTTTAATTGCAGGACAAAAAATTGCTAAGACTTCAATAATTATATTATTAAGTATAGGAATTGCGGAACTACTAGTTGGATATTGGGGTGGAAGTATAGTTGCAATAGCTGATGGGATTGATTCATTTTCTGGTGCAATGATATCATTTGTTGCGTTACTTGGATTGAGAATCGCCCATCGACCTCCAAACATCAAATTCCAATATGGTTATCATAAGGTAGAAAGTTTTGCTACTCTGATGGCTTCTATAGGAATGATAGTTATTGGATCGATAATTCTTTATAATTCGTACCAAGCATTAATCCATCCACACGAAATTAAACAACCTCTTATAACTATGATAGTTTTGGCTAGTGCGGGAATAATTTCATTACATAGGGCATATCAAGTGAGAAGCATAGCTAACAAATATAATCTTCTGTCACTTAAGACAGACGCAAAGAATTCAATTAAAGATGGAACTGCTTCAATAATTGGTTTTATAAGTATAGTTGTAGCAACTCAATTTGGGTTCCTACAAATGGATTCTATAGGTGGTATGATTATTGCACTATATATTTTCTCAGTATCATTCATGTCTTTACGAAAATCTACATCTATACTGGTAGATTCATGCGAAGATTCCAACTTATCTGATAGAATGAAAAAATTTGTACTTGAAGGATTCGGTGATGAAATAGTAAATGTAAAATCAATCTTAATCCGACCAACGGGTATGTTGATGCATGCGGAAGTTAACGTAGAAATTGATGGAACCAAAAAATTTGGAGATGTAGATCTTTTGTTGATTGATATGGAGATGGTTATTCGCTCCAAGTTTTCTAACTTGGCAAGTCTAACTATTATTCCTCATTCATCCAAAAAAAATAATCATCAATACGAAAAGCAGTCAATATATCAGGAAATTAAAGTAAGGTAAATATCTAAAATTGCTTTTTTTTCTACTAATAATTTAAATTATTTCTATTTTTCCCAAAAATAATTGCTAAAGTTGTTCTGTCTAACTTTTTTTTATTATCAAACTATTTATTCTAAAGATGACTAAATAGTTATACCCCCATTCATGGAGAATTGTCTAATGAGTAATTTAGCTATTATAGTTTATTTTAATACAATATAAAATAACGAATTCACTATGGTATTCTTTGTCTAATTAGTAAATCAAAAAAATTATTGATTATAGTAATTTGAAAAAGTAATTAAATTGAATTTACTGCTAGATTTTAGAAACTAGCATTTCATTTAAATAGTCTTTTCAACAAAATAGATGTATGTCTTCAGATAGAAGATTCAATGAAAGTCCGAATCATTTTCTTGTTCTAGATGCAATTTCAAGGGGTATGAAAAAGATAGATGGTATTGCCAAAGTAACTAAGCTCTCTAAAGATGAAGTCGAATTAATTGTTAATGATCTGGTTGCCCAAAAGATATTAATTAAAAATGAAAAAAAAGGATTTTTTGGTAATAAAAAAGTAGAATTTTATATAGCTGAAACTGGTATGAAAATCCTCAACACAAAGAAACAAGAACTAGCGGAAAAATCTGAACGTCTTCAACAGTTGTATG
Source organism: Nitrososphaerales archaeon (assembly GCA_032155045.1). Lineage (GTDB taxonomy): Archaea > Thermoproteota > Nitrososphaeria > Nitrososphaerales > Nitrososphaeraceae > TH1177. The sequence goes on along the minus strand of JALDXL010000280.1, from coordinate 999 downwards.
AAACAGGAGACAAGTCTCAAATTCAAAGCTTTATGGATTCCAACCGAATGTGGATACCTATGATGTTATTCTCAGGAATCATGAATATGGTGTTTTTTGCGTCAATGATGTCGTTTATGGGAATGGGTATGAACCCTGCAGAAAGTACTATGACTGAAGGCCAAGTAGACCAATCAGGCGCAAGTGGAACTGAGGATACAGGTGCAGCAACAGGTGATAGTGGGGATGTTGGAGCAAGTGAAATGGATGCTGGAAGTGGAGATTTTGGGGGTTTTGATGCCGGAGGTTTTGGAGACTTCTAAATAGGCTCTACCTATTCTCATTTGAAAATGGTAAATAAGTCACATTTTGAAAAATTTAAATTTCTATTTTGATAGTACTGTGATGAAACTAACTCAAATTACATAAACTGTAGATTTCTTATCTTTCTTATAAAGCAAAACAAATTAGGTGAATCAGATATCATAATTAAGGAACATAACAAGAAAAAGCTAATTTAGTTACCTAGTTTTAGTTATTAAAGTGAATATTCACTAGTTATTGAGAATATTTAATTTTAAATAAGAAAAAAAATTTAGTTATCGTCGTCTCCTCCGTCTTCGTCCTCGTTATCTTGATTCTGTTCAATTATTTCTTGAGCTGAGGGTAATTCGGCTTTAAATATCTCAGTTTCTGCTTTTAATACATCAGTTTGAACTTTACTAATATCGTCTAATGCTTTATTTAAGTCAGCTCTAGCTATTGAATCTTTAATTTTTTGAAAATCACCAGTAAATTTAGGTTGTGGTTGAGCTGTCAATAATTGATTTTCAACTTCGGTGACTGCAGTTAGTGCTTCTTCAGTATTTCCATCGCGTAATGCTTCCTTTGCAGTCATTAAATTATCTTTTAATTCTGGGATGTCATCTACAGTACTATTTAGTGCTTGGGCATCAAGACTTAAGGTTTGATTTTGTGCAGTAGCAGCAGTTTGATTTTGTGCAGTAGCAGCAGTTTGAT
>JALDXL010000279.1:0-3317 GCA_032155045.1 Nitrososphaerales archaeon | reverse complement strand
AATATTCATCATATGGAAAATATGATAGAGACCATGACAAATCTAAAAAAGATAGCAGCAGTGTCAGTATAAAATTAAATGTAACAATATCAATGTTAATCTCAATGGAATAGATGTTAATATAGGATTACCAAATAATGGTCAAGTTACTGAACCAGTAGCTTTAGCACAAGAAGTAGAATATAATGATGATGAAATAGAATCTAACTCCATTGAAAGTGATGAAGAAAGTTATAATGGTAGAGATGGAAAATCAGATTCTAATACAAACTACTAATCGTTTACCTGTTACAGAAGAAGATCCTTTCAATTTATTTATTTGATAATTTGGACGAGTACGGCTATGATTGTTAGAATTTGTACAGATCAATGTATATTAAATATATCTATTTGAAGTAATTATATATTATTTAGATTTCCGAATCGAAATGTTGAACAATTTCCACATTTGATTTTCGTTAGCAAATCTGGCCCAGAGTGATTTAACTGAGAACTCAATGTAATCCAGTTTTTAACATAACTAAATAGAAACAAAATAAGACGAAGGAGAATGTCTGATCATGAACTTTCTCCGAAGTCTTACCTTTGAAAACCAATAGTCAAATTGTTTTTCTATGTTTGATATTGTTTCTTCGATAGGATATGCCTAGTTAGATGCGTCATTATACGTATAGAGATATAAAAGATTTTAATAATTTACAGTAGCCTTCTGTTTATGGAAAACGAACCAATTCAATAGGAGCGATACTAGGTTCAAACAGAAGGCCAATTGAACGCATTAGATTCTGTTTTTGTGTATAATAATATACAATATCAAAATATTAAAGAATTCCTAATATAATTAAAACCATAGCCTTCTAGGGAATTCTCCTAACACTTTGAAGGTTATGGTCAATAGAATTTCAGAGATTCTATTGTGGTGGAAGACCAGTTTGTCTAGTAAATCAATTTGGAAAATGAACTATATAATATTTGTATAACAAAGTTAATGAGTTAAAGCCATAGCCCCCCTAAGTTGGGACACTTCTAGAAGACTATGGCAATCTTTGGACTGACTGAATTATTTATTTCAGTAAAGAAAACTTGTTGATGATATTATATAAAAAATTAAAGAAAATTAATTCATAAATAGCCTTCTGTCATGGAAAATAAACCAACCTAGTGATAGCACCCGATATAACAAAAGGCTATGTGAGTGAATAGGGTCGATTATAGTATATTATGATAAAAAATATAAAAAATTTGTCTAAATTCTTATATTATTACTATATTTGTAACCCCAAGTCACCTAGAGCAGCTTTTTTAATTCTTCTGTCTATAACCCTTCCGTCTAACGTAATTATATTTTCAATTACTATTGGTTATCCACCACCAAAGCCCCTTCTAGAAGATACTGTAGGAATACTATGGAATCCTGTTCCTCTTGTTAATGGAGTTGGTTATAAGTTAAGATTCTATTAATGAAAAACTATTAATTAAAAAAATGGTTGGATTAAGATATCCCAAGAGATGGAACAGTAGGAAGATTTGATAAAGCTCCTGCTGACACTGTACTTAAACCTGACATTTCATTAGAATCAGAATCAATTATTCCTAAATCGTCTAAGCAGTCGATGATAATCTCAATAGTATTTGCGGGTACCCCTGCTGAGTTTAATAAAACAGTGATATTGGCAAGTTTTAAAGCATTATCTATGTCGGGTCAGAAAGGAATTCACAAAATTGTCTCAAGTCATTATTTGGAAGAAGTTGTAATACAATTCCTAATTGTGTTCCATTTAAATTATTTAAAAAGCACTCTTCACATGTATCTGTTATATTCTCATTACCATCTGTTGCAATGCCATTGCCTGTTATGATAGTGTTATTGTTACTAATTATACATGAAATGTCTTTATCTTTTTGATATCCATCATTATTTCTTTCACCACTGTTTCCATTTGCATTAGCATTTAAGACATCATTAGAATTAGCTGCTCCATCATTACCAATGTTGTCACCACCGTTAACATTACCTATTACATTGTAATTCACATTGTTGCAGTTTATCTTCCTTATACTGAAACTATTATTGATATCTCTATCTTTAGATTTGTAATCATTATCATATGAACATGTTCGATCTTTTTCTGGACCTTAGTAGTCATCATTTGCATATCTCATTATATTGCTCAGTGTAATATTCTTCTGGAGCAATAGCATTTGCATTACTTTTATTGCTAGAGCCAAATGGTAGTAAACCTACCAATAAGCCTAACAAAAATATTATTGACTTGTGCATATTAATTAAATATCATTCTAATTATAATTGAGATGGTTAGGATCAATCCGTAATATAAGACATTTATTAAGAGAATTATAAGAATTATGTATAGCTAAAAAGGATCTTATTTACTTTGATACTGAAAACTATTCAGAAATTTGTTTACTTGTAATCTACACTAATATTACTAAATTAATAAAAAATAAAAAAAATAAGTTGGGTTTTTTTTTACTTTATCTTTTTTATTCTATAACTTTAATTTTCCACATGCAACAATCCCAAAGGTTACAACCCAGATTCCTACCATGATTCCTACCCCAGTCCAACCTTCAACGAATTGATTAGAAGCTTCAATCAATCTTTTTTTATTTGGTTTGTTGGTTCTGTTGAATCTCCGGATGTTGTATTTGTGATTAAAAGTGGGTGCTAAATAGAAAGTGCAAATATACTTATCACCCACTATTGAATCCCTTGAATTCAAATCGTAATAAAATATTTTACATAAAAATATAATAAAGGATTGCTTATTCTCACTTCGATAAATGTACTGTAAAAATTATATCTAACTTTCTTATGTTTTGGCAATGCAATGGGCTATGAATAAAAAAAGTTCTGTTAAAAGGATTTTAAAATGGATATTTGGTGGCTTTACTATTGTATTTATTTCGGCATTATTTATTATGCTAGTCCATGATTTAATGACAGGGGAATCTTCAGAAACAGCAGAGTATTGTGCTAAATATGGTTTTTTAGCGTCACCTGAATGCTGGAAATAAAATAATGAAGTATTTTTTATATATGAATCTCAATTTGCTTATTGTGATTGTTGTTGTAACCTTTTTCTTAATTAGTAATTCATTTCAAATCTCATGCAAATACTAATAATGAAAAGAAACAAGAAAATCATTGCTTCAACCAGAACTTTTTTTATTTAATAATAGATAAAAATAAAACTCTTAATGATAATTTAAAAGGACAATATATTCAAGATAATACTAATATATTAAATGATACCTAGTAAACTTGGAGATAAATGGATAATTATCATTCCTAA
>JALDXL010000278.1:0-3330 GCA_032155045.1 Nitrososphaerales archaeon | reverse complement strand
ATTTTCGGTAATGGTATATGAAAAATCAAATGCATCCTCATCATCCCCCTCATCGTCACCAGCAGGCAAACCAGAGAAAAAACAACAATCATCGTCGAGTGCTAGACGATAGTATCAATTTTACATCGTTAAACCACGAAAAGCTCGAAAAAGATGTAATAGAACAATTCAATAAATTTGGTTTTCCGGTTTTAACATCAATTCAAACTCTTGGATTAAAAGTAATAGTACGAGATTATGATTCCCTATTAGTGGCACCGACAGGTTCGGGTAAAACAGAAGCAGCAATTATACCTATAACAAAACTTATTTCACTTAATAAAAAAGAAAGTGGTATAAAAGCTATATATGTAACCCCTTTAAGGGCATTAAATAATGATGTACTCCGAAGAATAATACGCTATGCAGAACATGAAAATTTAACGATTGAGATAAGACACGGTGATACATCTACAAAGGACAAAAAGAGAATAACTAACAATCCACCTGACATTCTTATTACAACTCCAGAATCACTTTCAGTACTTTTAACAATCGCAAATATAATTAAGGCTTTTCAAGCGTTGAAATGGATAGTTATCGACGAAGTTCATGAATTAGTACCAAACGAGAGAGGCTCACATCTGTCCCTCTCAATAGAACGTTTACAGGCTTTATCGAACCATAAAGTTACTAGAATAGGATTATCGGCGACTTTGGGAAATCTTAAAGAAGCGGGTAGTTTTGTAGCCGGTTCTGACAGAAAATGCGCAATACTCCAAGACAAGTCTATGAGGCAATATGATTTAGATGTAAAATATATCCAAGGAACAATTAATGATGTATCCAAGTATATAGTAGACTATATACAATCAAATAAGATAACAGGATCTGTCTTATTATTCACAAACACTAGGGATGAAGCAGAATATTTTGGAACAATTTTAAAAAATCAAAAAGAGATCAATATCGATGTACATCATGGATCTCTATCGAGAGAAGTTAGAGAGGATACCGAATCCAAGCTAAGAAGTGGGGTAGCAGGAATTGTAGTTTGTACCTCTTCGCTTGAATTGGGTTTGGATATTGGCTCAGTTGATCTTGTAATACATTATGGTTCTCCAAGGCAGGTTTCAAAATTGATGCAAAGAATCGGTAGAAGCAGACATCAAAAAAGTAAATCTGCAAAAGGGCTAATAATTACCAATATTCCTGATGATGAAATTGAGGCATATGCATTGGTAAATAGAATGAAGATTAGGTCAGTAGAAGAACAGCCTATGCATTATCATTCTCTTGATGTTTTGGCTCATCATTTAGTTGGATTTTCACTTGAAACTAGAGAAGATGTGCATGTTTCAAAAGCACTTTCAATAGTAAATAAATCTTATCAGTTCAGAAATGTTTCATTGTTTGATATGGAGTCATGTTTAAATCTTTTAGATAAAAATGGAATTGTAAAATACGATAACCAAAAAAATACGTATAAACGAAGAATAAAGTCTTACAAATATTATTTTGAAAATTTGTCAATGATACCTTTTGTGTTAAAATTTCAAGTAATAGACGTTATCAGTAAGAAAAGAATTGGTACTCTGGATCAAAAATTTGTAGGAGATTATGGAGAAAAAGGCAATGTATTTGTATTAAAAGGAGCACAATGGAGAATTGTTGCTGTTGACGAGGTCAAATTGGAGGTTAACGTCGAACCTCTATACGGAACAAAAATAAATGTTCCGTATTGGGTAGGCGAATTGATTCCTGTTGATTATAATACCTCAAGTGAAGTTGGAATAATAAGAAACAGTGCAATTCGTAAGAAATTTAACATCGTTAATACTGTTATATCAAAATTTGCCGGAAATTTTGATATTGTTCCAGATTCTAAAAATATAGTTGTAGAGAGTTCTAGTTTACAAAATCAGATTGTTATTCATTCTACATTTGGCACCAAAGTAAATAACACTCTAGCATCACTTTTTTCTACTTTGATATCCTCTAAACTTGGTCATATTGTGGAAACACGGAGTGATCCTTATCGAATACTTTTGACATCATCAGTAAGAATGACACAACACCATATAGAATCAGTATTATCAGGATCGTTCGATATAGATTCTATTCTGATTGCATCTTTTGGTAATACCTACCATCTTAATTGGAAGGTATGGATGGTAGCTAAAAGATTTGGAATGATAAGTAAAGAAGCTCTATATGATAAGAAAATTGCACGAATGATATATGACAAATATTCAAAAACTCCAATAAGTGAAGAATCGATAAGAGAGTTAATTCATGATAAATATAATACAGAGCTAACAAGAAAGATACTCGATCAATATAAAAATAAAGAAATCAAACTTCACTGGTTTCAAGTAGATGATTTTTCCGAGCTTGCAAAGCCAGTAGTCGACCACTCTACCAAATTTTCTGCAACTCCTGCTTCAATAGAAACTGGAATACTAGAACTGGTTAAAGAAAGATTATTGAAAACAAAACAAAAGCTAATATGTATAAGATGCGCGAAATGGGAACGAACATTTGAAGTAAATGATCTTCCTGATAATATTATATGTCCATATTGTAAATCTAGACTTGTTACATCTACATACTGGTACGATACCGATTTGAGAAAAATAATAACCAGAAAAATAATTGAGAAAAAAAAACTGTCTGAGGAAGAAGATCACAAGTTTGAACGTGCTTGGAAGGTATCATCACTTATTAATAATTTTGGTAAACAGGCAGTATTGGTTTTGGCAGGACATGGAATAGGAGCTGATACTGCAGCACGAGTTCTGAGAGATTATGTAGATGATGATGAGATGTATAAGCAGATATATAAAGCAGAAAGACAATATATAATAACTCGAGGATTTTGGGATAACTAATAAAAAAAAGAAAGTAAACAATTGTATTTTTATGTGGTAACTTATTTTACGTCGTTAAAAATAATAACTTTTTACGATCCCATACAGAGCGGTGTTTTACCATTATGTTTATTGAGGTATTCAGTTAAAATAGATTCCTTTACTTTATCAGATGATTGTATAGTGGCATAACTAAATCTTGTTGCTTTGCTTAAGCATGGCTTAGATAGAGATTCAAGGAGGGATTGTCTTAGGTTGGAACTGTTCCCAATATAAAGAATTTTCATACTTGCATGCATTTTGTAAACCCCTTCTGCTTCAGGAATGGTATCAATAGTATCTTTGTTGTAATCAAGCCAAGCAGACCAATCTAAAGTTTCTATGCTATTTTCATTATTCACGATGTTTAATTATAGTTACCTTTGTACTTTTAATGTATTCCGATTTAGAGTCTATGCCAAAAATCGATAATAATATAGCT
>JALDXL010000277.1:0-3384 GCA_032155045.1 Nitrososphaerales archaeon | reverse complement strand
AAGTGGGAGTTGCAATAAGATACCATGAATCGTTTGATCAGCATTAAGTGATGATATTAAATCAATTAGATCATTCTCACTGATTGAAGAATTTATAGTATTATCTTTTGTTTCAATACCTACCTCTGAACATGCTCTATGCTTATTTCTAACATATATTCGTGAAGCTGGGTTATCTCCTACTAAAATAGTTGCTAAACATGGAAAAATACCATGGTTATTCAAATTTTTTACTTTATTTATCAAATCTTGTTTTATCTTAGACGAAACCTCTAAACCGCTAATAATCAACTTTATCTATAGAAAATAACTTGTTTATAAAATCTTTTTATGATTTTCAAATCTTGCCAATTTTTTTCTTTTCTTTGTTAATTATTGTAATGCAAAAGATTTCCATTTTAATTTTAGTAGTATTTAAAATTTGATTAAAGTATAAAAATGACAAGCAAAATAGGTGATAATAGTGATGTGACTAAAGCTAATCCTATAAATTCACATGCAGCGTTATTGTTAGAATATCTTAATAAAGAGAATGAAGCAAAAAAATTATTAGTTATTTCAGATCTTCACATCGGATCCGAAACTGATTTAATAAAAAAAGGTATCACTATAAATTCATTACAAATTTCGTTTGATGTATTGAAGGAAATTAAGGATTTGAAAGGTACGCATTCATTTACTGGTATAATAATTTTAGGCGATTTAAAAAATTCTATTACCAATATTAGTAAACTAGAATGGGATTTAATTCCATCTTTTCTAAATCAATTATCTATAGACATGGATGAAATTTTCCTAATTCCAGGAAATCATGATGTCAATATAAATCTGCTTATCCCAGAGTCAGTGATTGTTTGTAATACTGGTGGATTAGTAATTGAAGATACTTTGTTAATTCATGGCCATACCATCCCAGCAAAAAATAAATTCAATATAAAAAAAATCATCATGGGTCATATTCATCCTATCTTTTTTGATCCGCATAGCGTTCTTCATGGGAAAAGATTATGGATATATTTAAAAGTAAAAAAGGAATATGTTTTTGGACGAAATACAGATAGTATATTAGAAATTATAATCGTGCCAACTTTCAATAAATATTTCTATTCTTTGTCTTCACAATCTAAGGAAATGAAATCGCCTAGATCTATTTCGCCATTAATTCAACATTTAGTAAAAAATGATGCAATTCTTTCAGGATTAATGTTTACATTAGAAGGATCGCTTATAGGTGATATACAAGAAATAAAAAAATTATTTTATCAATAAAATAGGAAAATTATTTTTCCATTTTGAGGTAGTTTTTAAGAGGTTCGATGGTTGGTGAGTTAGTCTTTAACCACTGAAGTGTTTTTATAAATGAAGAAGCTGCTTCAAATGTAGTCATAACAGGAATTCCCATCTCTACAGCTTTCCTTCTAATATAGTATTCATCATTTAACATATCCATGTATTTTTCAATTGTAGAAGTGGATGGAATATTAATAATAAAATCAATCTTGTGTTGATATAAAAGATCAATAATGTTCGGTTTTCTATCTGGTTCATTAATTTTAAATACTTTTTGTATGTCTTTAAATCCATTCATCTCCAAAAAATCTGCGGTATGTTCGGTCGCCATAATTTTAAAATCCATTTGAGTAAGTGTTGGTATTATGGAAAGTAATTTTTCTTTATTCTTTTGACCGCCTATTGTAATTAATGAACAACCTTTTAATGGTAACGAAAATCCTGCTGCAATGTATGCCTTACTTAGAGAGTCGTAAAAACTCGTTCCAAAACATGCTACTTCGCCTGTTGAATGCATTTCTACACCTAATACTATATCTGCTCCTTCTAATTGCATAAATGAAAACTGAGGAACTTTAATAGCAAAGCCACTTGTTTTTAACCATAAATCTTCAGTGATATTTGGTAAAGGTTTATCTAATATTGCTTTTGCTGCCAATTCTATGAGATTTACTCCAATATATTTGGATACAAAAGGCATTGATCTAGATGCTCTTATATTTGCCTCTATAACTAATACTTCTTCTCCTTTAACCAAAAATTGAATATTAAAAGGTCCAATCACATTTAACGCATTTACAATTTTATTAGAATAATCTGTAATAGTGTCCATTATATTTCTATTTAATCTCCATGGAGGTATACACATCATAGCATCTCCTGAATGGATACCTGCATTATCTATATGTTCGATAATAGATCCAACAATTACTTTGTCTTTAGATCTTACACCGTCTACTTCTACTTCTGAAGTGTCTTGATAAAATTTACTTATTACTACTGGATGATCAGGACTCAGATCGGTGGCATTCGCAATAAATTTTTCTAACTGATTTGGATCCCAAACAACTTTCATAGCTGCCCCACTTAACACATAAGAAGGCCTTACTAAGACAGGATAGGCGACTTTTTCTGCAAATGTAATCGCATCATCTATATTTGTAAATCTTTTCCATGGTGGTTGTTTTATTTTTAATGAATCTAAAAGTTTTCCAAATTTTTCTCTATCTTCTGCCCTGTCAACATCAACACTCGAAGTTCCGATGATCTTGGCCCCATATTTTGCTAATTTTAGAGTCAAATTATTTGCAGTTTGACCTCCGACACTAGTAATTACACCATCTGGATCTTCTTTTTCATAAATGTCCATAACCCGCTCGAAAGTTAGTTCTTCAAAATATAGTCGATCGGATACATCAAAATCAGTAGAAACAGTTTCAGGATTACAATTAATAACAGAAACTTCATCTATACCATTATTTTTTAATCCATAAACCATATTAACAGTCCCCCAATCAAATTCGACACTACTTCCAATTCTATATGGACCAGCTCCTAAGACTATTGCGGTTTTAGTACTATCTTTATTTTTTTTCTTCTTTTTAATTATAATATCATCATAATCTCCTCCATATGTAAGATAAAGATAATTAGTTTGAGCAGGCCATTCTGCAGCTAGGGTATCGATCTGTTTTACAACCGGTTGGATGCCAAAAGTTTTCCGAAGATGTCTTAGTTGAATTTCATCTACATTTAAGTAAGATGCTATTTGCTTATCTGAAAATCCAAATTGTTTCGCTTTTCTAATGTTATGTGCGTCAATTTTTGCAGATGATCCTTTAAGTTGATTCTCAGTGATCACAATATTTTTTATCTTGGTTAAAAACCACGGATCTATACTTGATAGCTTGTATATTCTGTCAATACTCAAACCATAGTAGATTGCTTTTACCACGTCAAACAAAATATTGTCATTTGGATGTAAAAGCGAATATTCTATATTTTCTATCAAATCTTGTTTTTTTTCTTCATATTCTTTATTATCTATTTTATCTTCTACAGCAGATCTTTCTGACCAATAATTAGATACAATAC
>JALDXL010000276.1:0-3387 GCA_032155045.1 Nitrososphaerales archaeon | reverse complement strand
TTGGGTAACATTTTCCATTGACATCCAGTTCTCAAGACAAACATGATTCCATCAAATACTTTTCTATATGGAACAACTGGATGACCTATGGTGTTATCTTGTTTCTCATCTGGCAAAATATTTTTAATTTCATTCAATGAGTCATCTGGAATACGTATTATTGTTCTAACATACTTTTTACTCTTAAGCACTATCAGATATGATAAGAAACCAACAAGCTATAATCTTATCTATTTTTGTGATAGGCTCTTAATGTAAATGCAAGAAAATGTAAGACTTCAATCGTATCATTTAAAATTATTTAATCTATGAATTGGTTATAAAACAGATTATACATATCTTTTTTGGATTCATTTTAATGTACTCTTTCATTTTTTTAAAATCTTAAAAGGACCTTGCGAAAATATCAATTTAACATTGTGGCTTGTTAAATTGATATTATCTGCCATAATTACATGAATCCCATTCTTTGAGAAATTTAAATCATTGAATTTAAATATTCTGTTATCCTTTAACAAAGTTTCCATCCATCCTCTAAGATGCGGATCTCCATAAATAATAGAATTTGCAGAAGTGTTATTATTTAACCAATCTAAGGTACTTAAAAGATCACTGTTATCTGCTATATCAATCGAATTAAATTGCATTGTTATGGGAACAAATGCATTTATGTAATTTGAAAATATACCATATACCGGAAATGCATAATCATTAGGCATGATAATATACATTAATCCAATAAATATAAAAAGAAAAGTAATAGGTAAAAGAATCATATATCTTCGTTTATTAAAGTTCTGAGAAAATTTAAATAACCCATAAGAGGAAAAAATTGACATAAAAATCCCAGAGAGTATGATCCATCTGTCTGGTAATAAAATCGAGGAGTATGGTAATATTAACCATGTGAATGATCCTATCAATGTAATTCCTAACTGAATAGATAATAATAGATCCTTTAGGTATTTTAGAGCATAAATAAAAAAAGGAAGGGAAGAAAAATTTATCATTATGAATAAAATTCCCAAATTAATAGGAGTATAGGTTTGATTTTTCTTTATGTCATCGTTGAAAAGTTTATTCATATTTTTGATAATTGGGTTACTGTTGATATTACCATTTAAAACCATAAAACTGATAATTAGTGTTATCAATATAGTTAAAAAAATAATATACTTCCTCTCTTTTTTGATTAGAAAGTAAACTAACAAAGATATAATTAGTAAAAAGGAAATCATAGTATCGGTAAAAATTGATATAATTAGTAATAATCCAATCATAGAAAAATTAATCATTTTTGATTTGTTTAAATTAGATTTTCTATCTTTAATAATTAAATAATTTATTAAAAAAGTAAAGGTTAAAGCAAGAATATCTTTTTGTAAATCCCAACTGATTCGCAATGCAGAAATCTGAAACAAAATAAATATAGTCATCAACATCACTGGTTTTATATTAAGTTCTCTTAATAGTAGATAAACTGATGCTGAAAATAACCCATAGAGAGTTGATGATAGACCAATTATCAGATTATGTGCTTCTAACAAAGTAGTTATTTTTAACAAATACAATAAATGTGGGAAAATATTTAATTGACCACCTAAAGAGTCAGATTCTATTTCCATTACTAATGGGATATAATAGTTTATTATATCATACCCTATTGGAAAGGGATAAGCTATTAGTTCAGGAAGAACTCTTATTAAACTTCCAATAAGAAAAACTAGTACGATATTTTTATCTATTTTTATATTTACAATAAATTAACTCACTTCAACAGAAATAAATTGTCAAATTATCAGTATTTGTCATAGAATTTTTGAGTCAATTATAGAACGCGTTGATTTTAATAAATAATCAATATCAGTTTTAGTATGCTGAAAAGAAATTGCTCCCATTTTATATGGTAAAAAGAAGATTTTATATTTAGAAATTAAAGCAAAATGGTATAATCTCAATTTTTCTTTATTCGATAATGCGACATCAGTAGCATTACTAATTTCTTGAACCTTGTCATTTAAAAAATGTACATTGAAGAGCGACCCTATTCCAGTTATTTTTGCCATGATGTTCTTTTCATCAAAAATTTTTTGAAGCTGCTTTCTTGCATAATCTCCCAATCTGTCAATTTTTGGATAAACTTGACTCGCATTATTTTTTAGAAATTGTAAAGTTTTTAATCCTGCTACCATTGTAACTGGATTTGTAGAAAATGTACCACCACCAATAGAACAAATAGAATCTTTATTTTTTTTGTCAATAGGATTAGAAAGAGATAGTACTTCTTTTTTACCACATACTATACCTATTGGTAAGCCTCCTCCTGCTATTTTTCCTAATGTAAATATATCTGGATCTAATTTAAAAATTTTATAAGCTCCAGAAGTAGATAATCTAAAACCTGTTACAATTTCATCTAGTATGAATAAAATGTTGTTTTTTGTTGAGAATTCTTGGAGTGCCTGTAAATATCCATAATTTGGAGTAAGACATCCTGCACCTCCAAGAATAGGTTCGACAATAATACACGCTAAATCTTCTTTTACTTGGTTTAATAGTTCTAATGATCTATCTGTATCGTTAAATGGAATCGAAATGACAAATCTATTATCAATGTCTAATCCTAATCCTTCATTAATTTCGAATGGGTAGTTTACACTTTCAAGTAACGATGAATTAAATCCATGCCATCCTCCTATTATTTTAGCTACTATTTTCTTTCTAGTAGCTGCTCGTGCTAATCGTACCGCGTACATTGTGGTTTCTGAACCAGTAGTAGAAAATCTCATTGTCTCTGCTTTTGGCATCAATTTTTGAATTATTTCAGCTAATTCGATACTTGGAGTATTTACCGTGCCATATAAAGTGCCATTTTTAATTTGGTTAGATAAACCTGACGTGACAGGTTTTGGAGAATGACCAAGGATTAAAGCCCAATGACCCATCCAATAGTCTGTATAGCGATTTTCATCAACGTCAAAAAGATGTTGTCTTGTGGCTTTTTTAACAAAAAAAGGATATGGCTTAAAAAATCTAATATTATGATTAATTCCTCCAGGAAAAAGATTTAAGGAATTCTTATAAAGTAAATGAGATTTTTTTGTTTGGTTTTCATAAAAATTAACATAATCATTAATGCCCATGATATAAAAACATAAAACTATTACGAACTAATTTATAAGTTATGACTGATATAAAATATATCTATTTCACTATCTATATATTATAAAAAAAAACGTAAATAATTTTCAATAACATGGTACAATTTAAGAAAAACAATTCTTTTTTGTCGATTTGCTGCAACAATTATTATTGCTGATAGTTACACTCTACAAACTTTATATACATCGGACTACCATAGTACAGGTCTTGAAATGCGACAGTTTC
>JALDXL010000275.1:0-3390 GCA_032155045.1 Nitrososphaerales archaeon | reverse complement strand
ATTAGTAACCGATACAATAGGCATTGGTAAAGGATTACCTTTATAGGAGTTATATCAGATCCTTAAATTCCATTTTTTTATTTTATAAATTTTTATATATATTTATAAATTTATTACTCTAGTGATATTATTGGACTAAAAACAGGTAATCAAAATAAATAACAAAAACAAGAAATCAATATAACAATAACATTTCAATAGATTATACCTTCAATCAAGAAGTAGGCAAACAAAATAGCAGACCAATCAAAAAAGGTCTAGTCTGAATATATTATTATTATAATATCTATAACCAAGCCAAGTCACCCTATTATAGTAATAATATTTCAGACTAGTACAATTAAAATTTAGTAATAATATAATAAATAATAATTAATTTTTTATATTTTGAGAATTATATATAAAAACTAAATTCAGTGGAATTCCTTCAATCATAGCCTTCTGCTTCATACTATTACTATTGGGTTGATTAATTCTAGCCATAGCAGAGGGCTATGGCTTTCTTCTTTTATTACCAATTGAAATGTCCTTGACACCAATAAAGATAATTCCTATGAGTACAATTTACGCATTCATATCCTTGTCTATGATTATGGTTAGGCTGTAAATTATTAGTTTCTGGACAAGGACTTAGATATGCAAAATTAAAACTGCTATCTGGAGGATAGGCTTTGTAAGGGTGGCCACAAGAAAAACAACTAAATATCCTAATCTCTGGTTGTTGGTGCCTGCGGTTTAAATTTTCAGGATCTTTATTATTCTTTGTCAATCTTTCTTTTTTATATTATATGTTTATTTTTTTATTGTATGAATACCAAAGTAAAAACAAATTATGATTTTGAATGTTGTGATATTCTTTTACTATCATTATTACTTTTTATTTATTTGTTTCAAGATTAGTAGGACTGTCGCTGCTATGTTGATTTTTTCTATGTTCCTCAAATTCTTCTTGAGAACTAAAATCCACGTTGCATGCTTCACATTGGTAAGCACCTGAATGATGAGACGACATGTCATAATATTAACAATATTTGATTTAATAGTTATAGAAGGTAATTTTTTTTAGCGATAGTTACTTGCCATATTTTTCAAATATTAAAAGTATCAGAACTTTAATTACTGTCGATATTTTTTGTCGATAAACTTATTTTTTTAATCATTAATTAGATTCAAAAACTAAACTAATTTTATTAAAAAAATAATTACTCTAGATGGATGAATGATTAATAAAAGAATCAAAAAAATTGCATTAAGTGATTATGGGTTGCAAGTATAATGATCAGACATAAGAATACCTGAATTTAATTCGGTCAAATGATCTACAATAGTTAAATAAAATTTAATATATATTATAATGATCCTGTAAAAAGGGTCACTTTGGGGAATTCCAGAATTGAGTGTAGTTTGAAGTTGCTGACCAGATCTTAGCTTAAATTTCATGCTACATTCACCAACCTAAATATAGTATCTTTAAATGTTCGGAGTGGATATAGTATATCTAGCCACAAATACAACATCCTATTGCAGAACGAATATCAAGCATAGAACACAATTTTGTCCTTTGGTTTCAATGTAGAAGAATGAGAAAATTCCTGATCAGACTTTTCCATTCTTCTTATTTAGTTAATCTGTTAATTTTTGTCTATTGTATCGTTTCTGATAGGATAATCAATCTATAAGAATAATTTTAAATATAATTATCATTAGTAGAAAACCAATAACAGTACTTTACAATAGTTAAATAATTTATAATCTATTTTCTATTAATGATTTGGACAATAATATCTGCAGTCGTAGGAATAATAATTTTAGTTCTCTTATTGAGATTTCTATTTGGAATAATATAATAAGGTGATAGAAGTGATGAATTTTACTTCAAAATTTATTCAGGCTGCCCTTACTATGTCATTCCCTAATATAGAAGAATTAAAGCATAACAGAATTAAAGAATTATTGGAAATTAAATCAAAGATTAAAGAAGATCCTGAAATAGTGGAACGTTGGTTTGATAACGAAATTAGTAAAATAACAACTGCAACTGAGAGTAATTCATCTATTGATGTTGAATCTATAATAAATAAGATAAAATAATTACCTAAATTAATTTATACAAATTTATATAATTTAGTAAATTAAAGTAAATTTTTGGACATAAATCAGTTTTTTTATTATATTGATCTATTTCAAATTTTTAGAAATCGGCTATTTACAGAATCTGTAATTCCTTGTACCACAATATGTAAGATTCATTGTTTATAAAAGTTTGAAAGTTTGAAAAAAATATTTGTTATTTCAACAATATTAGTAGATTCATTTTTATTTCCTTGGATATTTGTTATCTAATTCTTTTATTTAGCATCTGCATTTTTCGGATCCAGTATTTTTATTATTAAATCAATTTTTTCCTCTTTTCTTTCATCTTCTTCTTTAGATTGAGGAGATCCAACATACCAAAGAATAGAAAGTAATGCTACTTGCCATATCAGTTGTAAAAATTCTGATTGCCAATTTTCCATTGTATCTCTGAATGTCATATTAAAATATCCAGAAAATTCGACTGGTTGATTATGTTCTTTTTGTTCTTACAAAGAAGAAAACCATGCAAAAGTCCAGTGCATACTTAGAGATATCGCAAATAAAGCAAGAGTAATCCAGATATCCACGCTTATTTTTCCACTATTTATATAAATCTAAAAATGCAATATAGAATTCAATACTATGTAATTTTTTTAGCAAATTATTTATCAATGGTTTCAAGACAAAATTAGAGAATATAACTATTCAAATTTTTTGTAGAGCAGATGATAATTAATGAATCATATAGTCTATTCTTTTTCTGAATCTCCTAATTTCTTAGCCTCTTCTTTTGACTCTTTTACTTCTTTTAAAGAAATATTATCAAGGTTCTCTACAATCTCATTTTGTTTAGCATCTAAAGCTTCTTGTCTTTTTCTAACAACATCATTATTTTTTTCAGTACTCATTCTACTATTTTATCAACAATATCATATATTAACATCATATAATTAAATCAAATCTCGAAAGAATTTCAGAGAATATGCCTAGCAGCCATTCTCTGGAAGATTGTATATAGTTTTCTTACTACCTTGCTAATTAGAAAAATAGTTTCATTATTTGATTCAAGGGTTAAGATAAATATATGTAGTAAATGTTGGAGAAATAATTGTTCCTTTAACAAAATCAGTCATACCTACAGAGTTATGAATCGTTAATTATACAATCAAAAGAATATTGTTTTTTACACTATATACAAGAACAAAAAATATTTAAAAACTAATAACCGGAGAATGAAGGATTACAACATGTTGTAATCCAATTCATTCGCCAGAAAATGCTATTGGGATTTAATAAAAATTATTTCTTTATTTT
>JALDXL010000274.1:0-3415 GCA_032155045.1 Nitrososphaerales archaeon | reverse complement strand
TTCTGCAGAGTTTGATTCGTAGTTTGACTCATATTCTGCAGAGTTTGATTCGTAGTTTGACTCATATTCTGCAGAGTTTGATTCGTAGATTCCATATTGGTTTGATTCATTCCTTCGGATTGTTCAAAATTTGAGCCAATAAATGAGACCATTGAAAATAATATCGCAACAAAAAATATTGATATTGATGGTATTTTTGAAATTATTTTATCGCATAGCATTGTCCATTAATCTAAATTTAAATTTTCTATAAAAATATTTATTCTAATAATACTAGAAAAAAATTTGAAGATTTATTCGCTATTCTTAGTTATAAAGGATTAAAGTCTTCTTATTGTCTTCAAACAAGATCTATAAAAACTGGATAAAAAATCGAGTCTTTGATTTAAAACATATCCCTTCAATTAATGATATTCTAAAATTTATTAAATTTTATTATATATACTATCTATTTTTATCCATGAAAAACATTCTTGATCTGTTTAATCGAATTTAGGATTTGATTTCAAATATGGAAAAATACCCATAAGTTTTTATTTATATACAGACGCTAAAATTAACATCAACAAATTGTTCTTTATTATCTGAACTAATATTTTTTTCTTCAACTTGGGAAAATAAGATGTTGAAAAATTACCAATTGATAAAATTTTGATAATACTTGTAATTTATAAAATAATGAATATATTTTGATCACAATTATAGATTTAATATGGATGACAAAAAAACAAAAGAACTTGCAACTTTAAAGGTTGCAGAAGCAGAACAACGTGATGTTGGAAGAAAAATAGCACGAGTTGATCCTGATATAGCCGAACATCTGAATATTTCTACAGGTGATGCGTTAGAATTATCATCACTTGGTAGAAAGACGACAGTTCTAAACTGGCCTGCAAAAGAAAGTGATAGAGGTAAGGGTATCATTCGTATAGATGGTCTAATTAGAAATAGATTGGATGTTGGCATTAATGATTTAATAGAAATTAAAGTAGTAGAATCAAAAGATGCTAAAAATATAACTTTTGCTCCTACAGAACCATTGAGAATAACTGGTGGGGAACAATATCTTGCTGAATATCTAAACGGTGCATTGATGACCAAAGGTGATACAATACCAATTAGTGTTATGGGCAGAAGAATAGATTTAGTTGTTATTTCTACTAATCCTTCTGGACCAGTTATTATCAATGATTCTACAGAAATCATAATATCTGAAGAAAGCTCAAAAGCAATACAGATTTCAAAAGAAGGTGCAGCTGCTTCTATTACATATGAAGATATCGGTGGTTTAGGTGATGCAGTTGCACGAGTGAGAGAAATGATTGAACTTCCATTGAGACATCCTGAACTTTTTAAGAGATTAGGAGTAGAAGCTCCAAAAGGTGTATTATTACATGGACCTCCTGGTACAGGTAAAACGCTATTGGCAAAAGCAGTGGCCAATGAAACTAATTCCAGTTTTTATACTATTGGTGGTCCTGAAATAATGAGTAAGTATTATGGAGAATCAGAAGAAAAACTAAGAAGCATCTTTGAGCAAGCAGAAAAAAATGCACCTAGTATAATATTTATCGATGAAATTGATTCAATAGCACCTAAAAGAGACGAGGTATCAGGCGAAGTAGAAAGACGAATTGTCGCTCAGTTATTGTCATTAATGGATGGTATGACTTCCAGAGGAAAAGTTGTAGTAATAGCCGCTACCAATAGAGTCAATGCTATAGATCCAGCTTTAAGACGTCCTGGAAGATTTGATAGAGAAATAGAAATAGGAGTTCCAAACCGAGATGGGAGACTAGAAGTTCTGCAGATTCATACAAGAGATATGCCATTGGAAAAGGATGTTAATTTAGAAAAGCTAGCCGACATATCACATGGTTTTGTTGGAGCTGATTTACAAGCATTGGCAAAAGAAGCTGCAATACGAGCATTAAGAAGAGTACTACCCGAAATTAATCTTTCCAGCGAAAGCATTCCATTAGATACATTAAGAAAAATTGTTGTTAGAATGCAAGATTTTATGGATGTTATTAAAGAAATGGAACCTTCTGCTATGAGAGAAGTATTTGTGGAAGTACCTGATATAAAGTGGGAGGATATTGGTGGTCTTTCTTCAATAAAACAAGAATTACAAGAAGCTGTAGAATGGCCATTGAAATATAACCAAATATTTACATATTCAGACGCAATACCTCCAAAAGGTATCTTGCTTTACGGACCACCAGGTACAGGTAAAACATTGATGGCTAAAGCAGCTGCAAACGAGAGTGAAGCTAATTTTATTAGTATTAAAGGACCAGAATTACTAAGTAAATGGGTTGGAGAATCAGAAAAAGGAGTCAGAGAGATTTTTAGAAAGGCTAGACAGGCAGCTCCTTGTATCATATTCTTTGATGAAATGGATGCAATAACGCCTGCACGAGGTGGAAGTTATGGTGATTCTCATGTTACTGAAAGAGTAATAAGCCAATTTTTAACAGAACTAGATGGATTAGAAATTTTAACCAATGTTATAGTAATAGCTGCAACTAATAGGCCAGATATTATTGACCCCGCCTTATTGCGACCAGGAAGATTTGATAGAATTCTTTATGTTCCACCTCCAGATAGAGATTCTAGACTACAAATAATAAAAATACATACCAAAAAGAAACATTTAGCAGAAGATGTTGATATTAATCGGTTGGCAGATGATACAGAAGGATATACTGGAGCTGATATTGCTTCTCTATCGTCTACAGCAGTTATGCTTGCTTTAAGAGAACATGTCTCAAAATACAAAGATCCAAAAGAAGCTGAAAAACACAAAGAAGAATTAAAAATCAATATGAAACATTTTGAAGCTGCTATTAAAAAAATACGTCCTTTGTCAACCCAAGAATTGAATATGTACAAAACAATTTCAGAACAATTTGGAAAACCACAAATGTCGAGAGTTGGAGGGACAGAAAAAGGGAATCGGGATGTCTATATATAAAATCTATTTTGTTTACTCTATACCATAACTTTTTTATTTCAATAAAAAATGAGACATGTTTTTTATACAAACTCTAGACAAAATATAATTCTGATAATGCTAATTTTTCATTTAAATTTGATAACCTTTCAAAATAGGTGTATTTGTTTTCTTTAATCCACTCATTGTTTTTTCTCTATCTCGAATTTCACCGTTTAATCTTTCCATTTTAGTATTATGAACATCATCAGCTATTCTTATGTATCTAATATGCTTTGTTCTTGGATTCTTCAAAGTTAAATATTCTTTTTTTTATGCTACATGAAAGTTAGGAGCTTCTCGCTTATCAATACTGTTGGTTGCTTCTTTGCTATTTGTTTTCATTCTTTCAATAAAGGTCTAATATCACTTGTATTTTTTTATCTGCTATTTGTTGAGCTATCCAAAATCTAGTTTCAT
>JALDXL010000273.1:0-3445 GCA_032155045.1 Nitrososphaerales archaeon | reverse complement strand
TTAATTTCTGTCATGATGTCATCGGTGTTTTATTATAGATAAATGTTATAATATATTGTCTTATTTATGCACTAGAAATCAAATTATCTACAAAATAGTACAATATAAGGTAAATTATTTTTTTTTAACTTTAATTTACTAGGGTATACAAATTTGAGAATTGATCAATCTATTATTTATTTTGGGTTTCTAATAATAAGATAAATTATTGAGTCTAATTAATATCAAATTTTGATACGTTGCCCATATAAATTGTATATTAATATTAGAAATACCCTAATTCAAACTAACAATTAGGAATATTGTCTATACACGAAGGGCATATCACATACTTTGTTGTATCTAATGATTATAAATACAATCTGTTCAGTTTATTATTTATTAAATATGATGTTCCTGTTTTTGATGATCACCTAACTTATCTAAACTATCAAAAGTTTTTTTACATACGTCACATATTAATGGGTTCAAATTACTATCTTCATAGTCTACTCCAGGTTCACCTTGGTCCATATATTATTTATTACAATATACTTTATTAAGACTATTAACAAAAGGTTAAATTATTAAAAATGGACCAAGATTTAAACAAAAACCCGTTTATACTTGAAACAAATTCAAAAGTATAGATAATGATCTTCGGATAATACTAGTAATAAATATGCAGATAAAACATTCTCCAGAATATCATATGTTTGTAATTATTAGTGAAAGTTAAAAATGTCAGATATTTTATATAAAGATTTGAGATAAATTATCTATTTGACAAGAACAAATTTCCAGAGAATGTTTAGGAAATAATAACGACTGATGCAGATGGATTACATTCCCGGTAAGTTGTATGAAATAATTCTGTTTAATCTCGTAGTCAAGCCAGATCTCGATTGTTTATAAAAGTTTGAGATAAATTATTTACTAACTATAAATTCTACTCTTAAAGTTATTATTACAGATCTAACAATAAGACATTTTTTGTCCAATTGTTAAATAAAATATTTTTAACTACAAAAGAAAATAAAAATTATAAAGGAAAAGATCCTATGTCACCAGAAGAGATTACATCTCATGAACCTACGGCAGTACGAAGAGATCCAGATACTGGAATTGTAGAAGGCGGGAATACAGGAACTAACACACAAGAAGCTAAAGAAAAATACAGAAAAGAAGGTATGACAAAAGTCTAGAAATTTAGGTTCATTGAAGGTCATTATTTTTCTGGCCTCTAATCTAATTTTTCAGTCAAACGAACTCCAGACAAAGCCCGTTGATAATTAAATATAAATATTTTGATATGGTTTTATTCAGATTTTCTTTTATAATATCTTTTAGTATTATTAATTGAAATATCTTGTCGTATCATATGAATTAAAGTGAATGTTGGTAGCAAGAAATCAATATATGAATCAAATTTCAATAGACTATACCTTCATTAAATCTTGGCAAATAGCCAAAATAGATCTTGTCTGAATATTATTATTATAATATCGATAACCAAGCCAAGTCACCTTATTATGAAATAATAGTTAAGACTAAGACAATAATACAATAAGTAACATTATTCTTCAAATATTATAAAATTCAGCACTTTACTGGATATGATGAATTCAAAAATATTTTAAATGTTAATCAATATCTAGTTACATAATAAGGCAAAGGAGAATTGTAATAATAATCGGAGCCGTTATTATGACACTTGGTTTTTTTGTGCTATAGCTATGGGATCAATTGTAATCAATGACGACGTAGTAAATAATAAAGTAACACCTCAAGGCTAATATAGTTACAAGACTATATTGAAACAGAAGCATGAGTCAATACTAATCTTCTCATCTGATCTTCAGATAATTCCGCTATATGACTATCATTATAAACGCATACTCCAAGATATGGTTTATTAGATCTAGGTAAAAATACACATTCTAAATCAATTAATTCGTGAATTAAACCATATTCAAAAAAACTATCCACCATACAAAAGGCTCGTAATCCTTTCCTTCCTTCATTTTTTATAACATGATCTATTATATCATTTAGTTTTTGTTTATGTGATTCTTTAATATTTATTGCTGTTATTACTTTATTTTTTTTATTATTGGTAGCATCATCATCTCTTTTTTTGTTAGATGTTAAATACCAATCTTCACTATTAGTAATCTTTAACAATCCATCATCTTGTAATTTATTTATATCAAGGTCATGTAATTTCATTTTAGACTGCAGATAAGATTGTTCAATATCTTTGCTTAATACTAATATAGTTGTTTCATTGTTTTTTATTCCTATCTCTAGAAATTTAATTGCATCGTTGATCTTATCATCAATAGAAGAGTAACTAATTATAGCATGATCTTTTAGTTTTAGTCTATCAATTTTTCCTTTTTTCTTATTTATAGAAATTAAATCTATCAAGTCATATATTGAAAATGGTTGAATACGAATGTCTTCTTTTTTTATACACGTTCCAGTGGATAGAAATGTTTGTATCGTAGATTCAGATGGTAATACAAAAAATATTCTTTTATCAGCAAATATTTTTTTAATCTTTTCAATAATCGTTGTAACAGTAGTATATATAGAATTGATCTTGTTATTAGATGCTTTTTCTATTATTTCAATGGAAATGTCTAAAATAACTAATTCGACATTTCTAAGTTTAATGTCATCGATATCCGTAATAAGATTTGAAACGTCATTCCAATTGAGTAATAATATATTATAATTACTTATATTGCAATTATCATATTCTTGCTGGTAGTGTTGAATATTATCTGTAACTAGTATTATTGTTTTTTTCTTATTTTGAATTTTATTATTGTTATCTACCAATATTTTATCGTACTCCTCATTTCATAATCTTTTCCTATATAGTATGGAATCAAATTTTGACTATACTATTCCTTCTGGATCGCAAATAATATAATGATTATTGTTTATTCTGTGTCTGTTGTATTTAAAAGAAGTCTTTTGAAAATTATTACTATTGTATAAACATAGTAACGATACATTTAATCCAAGCTTTTTATTCAAATCTTCTATTGTTTCATTCCACCATTCTTCTAAGGCAGCACATTGATTAAAATGTTGATTTTTAAAAAGAGAATACGGGATATCACATACTATTCTAATTTCCTTTATATTGTTTGATATCACTTTCTTGAAAATTAGTTTTTTCAAATCTTCAAATGGTGTTACATTTTCACATACTGCACTAATGCAATAGTTAACAGTATCTAAACCAGTCATCATCCAATTTATTTTTATTTTTATTTTTATACATTATTCTAACTAACAACGTGTTATATTGATATTTTATCTTAATATTTTTCTAAGTATTATTACTAGATTATTAATTATTCAAATAAAAAAAATGGTGTTTATTGTCCAAACGGCGGTGACAATTCTGTACCTACAACTACACTAGATGGATTAGGATCTGGGTCGTTTT
>JALDXL010000272.1:0-3470 GCA_032155045.1 Nitrososphaerales archaeon | reverse complement strand
ATAACGAATGTATTTATATTATAGACGAACTCCTGAGGAATACCAATTTCCATGTGGTGCTTCTTGAAATACTATAATTACCTCTTCTTTCTTTATGGTTAATATCTTAGCTATATCTCCGTAATTGCCTCCGCGAGTCTATCTTTTTCCCTCTGTGTTCTACCACTGTACATTGATACTGTTATTATTGGCATTGTGTAATAAGTATAAAAGAGATAGATAAGAATATCGTTTAACTAAACTTCGTAAGAATAGTAGAAAAGCATCAAATTATTTTGGTAAAATAATTAATTAATGTTTGACTTGTAAATCCTGTATCTATTTAAAAGAATGTACCTCAGCAGGAAATAGAAGCAAATAAGTTAAGATAACACATGTTACAAATACTAATAATTATCTAGAATAAGATATGGTGTGTAAGGGAATATGTTCGCGCCATAAAGTAATTAGACCATTAAATGGTCAAAGTTATTTGATAGGACAAAAACGCTGTCAGGATTGGCAGATTTTTATCGATTGGGTAGGTATATTTTGCCCTTGTTGTGGATATAAATTAAGGGTTACACCAAGAAACAGGAAATTAATCAAACATTCAGAAATCTTAAAAATTAGATTTTACTTATTAGTTAGCTTAATAACCTGTATATTTAATCTCATAGTACAAAATGTTTGCATTTTATCAATCCCTGATATAACATGCTTTTCTATTATATCACATTTAATGTTAATTCAAAAGTAATTAGTAACATTCACTAATTCATTTATACATCATCTATTTTGCAATAACATTAATTGCTAACTTGGAAATATATAAAATAGGTTAAAGAAATGAGTAAAAAAAAGGAAATTAGAATAATAAAAAATGATTCTAATAAGGGAGACTATACTTTTGTTAGCAATAACATTCTAAATAATGCAAAAAATAACGCATCTATAAATAATAAAATTAAGTCTGAAACCAAACCAAATAATAGAATAGAAAAAAAGATTCACTCAAAGAAAGTAGATAACAAAGGAAGAAAGATTTTAGGAAAAAGTATGTAAGGTTATTCGCCAGTATATGAATAATCACATTGCAGAATAAAGTTACCAAAAAGCTATATAGTATGTAGTTGAACCCCACTACATGGAAGGCTCTACTCCCTTAGGTAAAGGCAATTAACAATATTCAATGTTTTTTAGAGATTTTACAACTAAAAGAATACTTAAGATTAACAAATAACCAAGCCAAAAATAGAATTTTTCTCATTTATAGGGTATTGTTTTTTAGTTGCTTCTACATATTGTTATATTATATTTAATGAAAAATATCTTAATAGTTGATGATGATATTGATACATCTTTAAGATATAAGAAATGGTTAGAAAATGAAGGCTTCAATTTAACTTTAATAAATGACCCAGAATTAGCAGAACAGAAGTTTAAACCTGAAGATTATGATCTTGTTCTTATTGGTTTTAGAATGTCTTTAATTGATGGTTTTGATCTTTATCGCAAGTTATATGATATCTCAAAAAAAGAAATCTCACAATCAAAAAAAGAATTTAGAGTATGTTTTATGACAACATCAATAATAAATTATAAGGTATTAGCAGAAATTCATCCAGAATTTGGTGAAGAATGTTATGTTTGCAAAAAAGTCCAAAAGGAAATTTTTATAAAACATGTATACAATTTAATATCTTAATATTATTATTACAGTTTATCTTGAATTACTAAATAAAATGTTGAATTATTAAATCCAAATGTGCATTCAGATCTTTATTGAACTAAAAGATTCTCCACATCGACAATTGTATTTCTTTTCATCAGGATATTCTATGAACATAAATTGAATAATTTATTTTCAAAATGATACTAGATTTATTTTATAATAAATTTTATTTGTGTTGATTTATTATTTGAGGTTTATTTAATTAATTCTAAATTTTTTTTAATGTGTCTAAAGATATATGTTTTTCAATAACTTTTTCAATTTTTTCAAGATATGAATTATCTTATCTTTTTTTAAATAAATGAAATTATTCTAGTATTTTATTCCATTATAATCATTGTAAGAGTAGATTTTACGCCGGGGAATTTTCTTAATTTCCATGTAATTGTTTCTTTAACTTTATCCATATTATCAAATTCTACTTTTGCTATAATATCATAAACGCCATAAACTTTGTAGACTTCTCTTATTCCTTCTATTTTTTGTAAATCTTTTATTATGGCCTCTTCTCTACCTAATTCTGTGTTTAATAAAACAAAAGCACTAGACATACAAAGTTATAGAAAATTGTTATATAAAAGTGATTAAATTCAAAACGAATTATTGTAATAGTTAGATGTTATTTGTTTCTTTTCCAATTGTTATATTCTTTATTTAAAACTAGTAATCGACCAAATAATTGATCAAATGCATCTTCTTTTATCTTCTCTCTTTGTCTAAGTGATTGATTGAAAACTGAAACCATGACTATTCGACTCCCGACGGGCCCGTAGGTTTCTCAGGTTCATCTAAATTTATCCATGATAATTATTTAAATTTGACAATTTTGTAGGAGAAAGACAAGAAGGATATATCTTTTTTGACTAGATATCAAGATTTAAAAGATTTATTATAACTATATTATAATCAGTTGAAAGTTTTAAATTTACGAATTTACTTTAGGCGTGGAAAAGAAAATGAATCATCTGCTAATAGTTCTATTTTATTCCAAAAAGTATATTTAATTAAATTTTCCTCTAAAATTTGTCATTCATAAAATGGCTTATTGTATCTGAACGAGAAGATTATCCCTATTTTTTGCTAAAATAACCAGTAAACTTGGTAGTAATGTAAAAACATATGAAATAATATATATTTTATACATATTTTAGTATAATATTATATAATTCTAGCTTTTGTTTTTCTAGTTTATTATAATTTATAAGTAGATAAACTTAAGTAATTTTATTCAACTTGACAAATTTAAGAGAAGAAAATAAAAAACGAAGTGACTATATAAAAGAAACAGATAACCTTGCAAACCAACAAAAACAACAGGTAGAAAATATAACATCAAATATTCAAGAAACAACAGATAAGATTACTAATACTATCAATGAATATCAAAATACAAATAATTATAGTCTTCAAAATAATATAAATACATCAAACAAATACCAACGAAAAACCTTTAACACAATTCAATCAATCACAAACACTACTATAGAATTACAAAAGAATATTACTAATACTTTTCAAACAGCATTTTCAAGATTCTTAAATGATACTTTCAAATCCTACTGGAATGATTATCCATGTCCGCAGCGATATACTGACATATACAATAAAACTAACCAAAATGTGACTGAAACTACTGTAAATGCTCCTAGAGCAATAAATGATGTTGTATTAGCATATACTGGAACCTTTAACAAATCAATTGAAATTGCACAAAAATACTATAATGAAGCAGCTCAAAACTACCTAAACTTTGTAA
>JALDXL010000271.1:0-3476 GCA_032155045.1 Nitrososphaerales archaeon | reverse complement strand
GAGGAAACTCCTCCCTCATAGCAGGCACTCAAATTAGAGATAATTAGCTGGAGACGGCTGGCAACGTAACAGAAAAGTAATCTAGAAAGCGATTATTATCACTTCTATGATGGTTAATAGCCTGAGAATACTTTCTTTCTAGAATGAAAATGACGACCTGGGTGGAGCAAGGCCAAAAAGAACAATATGTTCCTGCACAAGTTCAGGTTGGCCGCTTAGCGAAATCTCGTATAAAACAGAAGGAGGGTTACTGCTAGCACACAATACTAATAAGGATGGGTTCTAACTCTAATAATATAAACTACCTCTGTCTAGATTTCATATTAGAAGATTGGAGGAAAAAGAAGAATTGAATCAGCCAGTAATAACAACAACAAATGATAATATAAATAAAGAATTAGAAAAGAAGATTTCTTATATTACTCAATCTTTTTCTCAAAACTTTTTTGGTAATAAATTAAGAAATCTTGCCAGAAAAAATCCCGAAAATGCTAATATTATTTGTGACTATATCATTGTTGAACAAACAGAATTTAATATTAAAGATTCCACAAAAAAGGTCAAGATAAAGGCTTTAGTCTATCTCTCCAATCATTTACAAGATACAAAGTCCTTTAAAGAAATGACTAAACAAGACATTTTAGATCATCTTAATACCTTTAGAAAAATATGGACCAATGATAAAAATTCTGCAAATAATTACCTCGATACTAAATGGATTGGAACCTATAATTTTAGACTGATGATCTTTAGTAAATTTTTTAAATGGCTCTACAATCCTGATAAACCAATTTCAAAGAATAGGAAAACACCTTCTTGTATGTTAGGAATAAAGAAATTACCTAGAAAAATACAAAGTAGGTAAAATCCATCTGATATATGGGATTCAAGGGAACATTCGATATTCTTTAAGTATTGTCCTTCAAAGAGAGACAAATGTTATCATGTTATTGCAAATGATACATCAATACGACCTCATGGATTATTAAATTTGAGAATAAAAGATATTAAATTTCATTTAACTGAAGAAGGAAAACAATATGCTATAGTGAGAATTCCTGAAGATAAAACCGTACCAAGAACAGTTCCACTAGTTGATTCAAGGGAATTTAGTATAGAAATGGATATCGGATCAGATGGTTCACAATTTGCTTAAAAGATATTTTCTGTATTAGGCTCTATAGAACAACAAGGATTAAAAGCAAAAGAATGTGAACTTTAAATTAGTACACAATCAACAAGTGATGCATCTCAAACTATGCAAAAAATATCTTCTATAGTTAATACAATAAAAGATCAAGGATTTGAAATTAAAGAACTTGAATTAAATACAGAAAAAGAGGAATAGTATAAAATATAATATCCAAAAAGAATTTTGTTTATTAACTATCTTTGCTACAAGATCCCATCTAAAATACATCAAAAAATATTTTAATCTACATTAACAATCTTTTTCAAATGTATTTTATGTTTTTGAAGATGGCATTTTTCACTACAAAAATAGTCTACGAAGATATAACATAGGAGTGGATTTTCCCGAATACTTTTTTTACAGGTATTGCAATATAAAAATGTCTTAGTAACAGATACTTTATTATTATTAATTGTATTGTGTAGATTTAATGTTGGTGATGTTAATTTACTTTTCCCATTTGAATAAGTCATCTATTATTATTAATTTTATTTTTATCTTAATTATATAAGTTTTATATTAAATATTTTCAGTATTATAGACTAGAACTTTTTTAAGAAATAATTTTTATTAAAAATATTTTATTCTCGTTAATTTTTATATCTATTCGAGAATAGTTTCAATTAATAGTATTTGGTATGTTATAAATGAGATCATGAAATCCTAAATAATTGATTGAACAAACATCTTTTTCCAAAATATTATGCTAGAAATACTATTTGAATATTAATAGAAGATTATTAAAAGATAAATATATTATTGTACATTATAAATTATACTAACTAATTTCTATAATATATATAAGTAATTATTAAATAAAATAGGAAATATTTGCTAAAAATACAATGAATGATACAAAAATTATATTATTATCATTATTTTTTATATTAATTGTTATTACAATAATAACTATTATTAATTATAATTATTCTAGTAATCAATTATCAGCATTAATTATTCTCGCTGAATTAGACAATAATAACAAAGAAAAAGAAGACAAAAAAGAGCAAGAACAAACAAAAGAAGATGGAGATAAAATTGAAGAAAATAGTAACAAAAAGAGTGATTCAAAAAATTCTTATTACATAGATCCTCGATATAGGTCCTTCTTTCCTCCTACAAAACAAATAGTAATACCTGAAATTTATCAATCTATACCTAATGGAGAAACATATAGGTTTAATAAAACTAATCCCAATGATAAAGTCCAAGTAGATGAAGGAGAAAACAAAAAAGTATTTACACAACAAAACTATGATGACATTTGGAGAATAGAAGGGGGAAAGTCCAGAATAGATATTCATACCAAGGATGCAGGAATAATTACAGACAAGCAAATAGTAGATAAAAATATGTCCAAAAGTATAGTACATAGTTGGAATTTTTCTGAACTAAAGGAGATAGGATATTGGCATAAACCAAGTGATTGGAAAAATGTAGAAGTTACCTTGATTTTTAAACTTCTTGATTCCTCACGTTCTAAAGGAGATCAACATGCTATTTCAATAGTAACAAGATCAATAACCCATAGTCAACTTGATAATGATTATAAAAAGTCAAGTAATGAACCCCAATTTTTTTGTGGAGGATCAAGTTACCACAATAATATATCAAATGAAGGACATGTACGAATGAAAAAAGAACAATATCATATTAATTATGAATGGGAAAAGTACAATGAAACTTTAACTGTGGGAAATGTAGAAAAAATATATAATAAAATAATTGGTTTCAAAGGTATAGTGTACAACCTAAATGATACTGCAGTAAAACTAGAAAGTTGGGTAGATGTAGAAAATCAGGGAAAAGGACCTTATAAAAAAGTACATGAATTGATAGATAATGGTAATTGGGGAGATGCTATGACAGTATGTGGTGCAAAGACAAATGGTCAAGCAATTACATGGGGTTCTCCAACTATAATAATCAAAGCAAATGATTTTGAATTCGATATCTATGATATAGAAGTAAGAGAAATAGTTCCTCCTTCTTTTTTATATCCATCTATCTAAATAAATAAAAAAATCTTTTTCTTATTCTATTATTATTTTATTATTTTTATTACTTTCAGGCAACATAGAAAATGGTGAAACAAGAGAATGTACTGTTGAGGACTATATTGTATCACTTGATGAGATTTCTAATTGTAAAAGTGGGATTCTAGCAAATATGAACAATTCAAAACAACTACTACTTACAAATCATCATATTACTAATACACAAGATACTTCTATTAACAATCCTGTTCAAGAGGAAAAACAAATGGAACAAATATACCAGCAAA
>JALDXL010000270.1:0-3481 GCA_032155045.1 Nitrososphaerales archaeon | reverse complement strand
CCAACATTCATATTATTCTTGTTAGTTATGTCAGTCAAAAAATATGCGAAACGGTTCCGCATAATCTACAAAAAACAACTATTACAACTTTCACATAATCCGACGTCTCCTGATTCATCAACAAAAATAAATGTCAAATAAATCATTGACCTGCATATCTCGAGTATTGGTCTGAGTAATACTCATTGTCTGGAATACCCATTGCATGCATGCTAGTACCACAAGGTAATAAAACTGCCTTTAAGTCCAGCAACACTATAATTCAGTTATTCATGTTTATTAAATAACTTTTTAATTATATTTAGAATACGTAGAATCTTTCAGTAACATATACTATTTAATTTAGTAAGAGAACGATTATTGAATATTACATTTAATAAAGATTTTATTTATTTTCATACTGAAAATATTTTAGAAACTTCTTTAAATTTAATCTATAATAATATCAGAATATGATTTATCCTGAATGTGTTAAAAAGTGGGTGTAAGAGGCTACAATAACACCCTACCCTTGAATCTACTTTGATAACAATCTGTCATAGTAGCAATCAATATTAAAAGCAGTTTATTGAAAAAGTTGTCGATTTTTGGGTGTTAAAGGAAATGTTACAAACCCTTCAACACCCACCCAAAGCAATCCAATCTTATTGGGTACGATTATTATACATAGATAGAATAAAATACTGTCGATTCTTAATTCCATAATATTTATTCTAAAAATTGTAGATATTTTTTTGGTAACAATCTTGTATCACAATTGATTTTAATATGTTTAATTCATTATTGCTACTAAGCAACAAAAAATTAGTGCTTTCAAATATGTTAAGGTAAGTAGAAATTACCTTAACATCTGTATTTCGCCTTAATTTATATAAAATTTCAGGTTAGAAAAAAAAAGTAAGCCACATTTATTAAGTCCGTTTTTTATTTCCTTAGCTCCTAAATATTTCTTGTAATTATGTTAATTATGAATCTATTGAATATTTGAGTTTTCCATTTGGGTGTTGAAATGTGGGTGTCAAAGTTATGGCGACAAACTCTAACACCCAATCTTTTGTCTAAAGATAAAGATACGTAGGTAAATAATAGTAAAAGCAGTTTATTTAAAAACTTGTTTATTTTTACTCAATCTTTCAATATCACTAGCGTTAAAGTATAATTTTATACATATATAATTTAAAGTCAATAAAAAAATATTTTTAATATTAGTTAAATTTTACTAAAATAATTGATTGATATACCTTATACAATCATCCTCATTTCTAGTTCAGTAGGCATAGGAATGATTATGGGGATTATATAATGCACTGAAAGTGTATAAAAATAGCCAAGCATTAAGAAAAGAAGAATTATATGAACAACAACGAGCATGAGTTTTGAAGAGGCAAGAAATATTATTTCCTTTGATTAAAGAATTTGATGAAAAAGAGAATCTTTACTATGCCAAAGAAATGATTGATGGAATACCATTTGAAGCGGTACCTAAAAAAGACGCCACCAAAAAAACTTACACAAATAAAATAAAAAAATGTATCTGTTAATTATATTAATGACCTTTATTGGACGCTTCCCATACTAGATCATTAAACATATCGTTCATATGACTTATTTTAATATCCATAGCATCAAGTAAAGTAAGGGCTTCTTTAGTATTATTGGATTCTAACAATTGTTTAACATTAGCAATTTCATTTGTCATTTGAGAATGAGTAGATCTCATTTGGCTAATCATTTGGTCTAAAGGGGCTATCTGAGCAAGTACAATTTGTAGGGATGGTATAACAAACAGAGTTCCTATTAGTAAAGGCAAAGCCAGAAGAAGAAGAATACTTCTTGTTTTCATAGCATTGTAATACAATTCAGTCTTTTAAATTTTTTTGAAATTACTTTTTCAAAATCTTTGTTAAATTCCATTTAATCTCACACTATTATAAACAATAGAGATCTCCTGCGAAGTACTCAGTAAGGATCGAATATGCAATCCGGAGAATGTTTCACGTGCATGGTTATTATACCATTTCGTTCTCTGGATGATTTAATTATCTATCCAAATCATGTACTATTTTTTCTATATCTCTTGTTATTATTATGGTAGACAATGAGAACCTGAATAAAATTCATAAATCTAGAGTCTTAAACTTGCAAGTAGATTAACTAACAGATCAACACGTAACCAAATACAATTGTCATAGTCTGATCTAAAATTCAAAGACACCTCTTGATTTAATTTCAGACTGTGGCAATATTATTTTATAACATACTTTAAAATCAGAATATCCAAATATATAATGAGAATTACAAATACTGATAAATATATCAAGATTGTTTACAAATCTATTCGAAATCCGTCGTGTGTGTAATAATAAAGTCATACTCTGGACCTGAAAAAATTGCAATTGGATTCCACTCATTCTATTGTTCAGGCTATGACAAAAATTATCTCAAATATTAAAGAACATTATAGAACATAAGATAGAAATGAAAGGAGGTTCAGTGGGGTCTCATGCTCTAAACATGTCCCTAGTCTGGTTTTTCAGTCAAACTAACTCCAAACAGAACCTCATAATTCTATGTTTTATTACAATATTTATGCCTAATCCAATTTTCTTAATTTTTATCCTCATGGTTATTTGTTAAATAATATTGTCAAATCATGATAATTTGTCTCAAACTATTATCAACAATAGAGATCTCCTTTGCATACTCTAGTGAGGAACATTCGCAAATAATCCGAGGAATAGTTCTACTTCGATTGATCTGCAGTAAGATCTTTCCTTCATTCATTCTCCGGAATCATGTAATAATGAGATAATATTCCTTGAACATTTCACCACATGTATCTATCTTAACTCTTAAATCAATAATTGAAATAATGTTCCAATCAAAAAGGAAATTAGTTCAATCTTCCAGAGAGTGATTACTAACCTTATTCCCGCACATTCACTCTCCGGAGGTTTTGTTAAATTAGAAAATTATCTTAATTTTCACTATATTCATTTATCTTAATTCTTAAAACAAATAATTGAGGATTTATTACAAGTCATTGGAGAATCTGACCGATCTTCCGGAGAATGATTCTACACCCAAGATCTTGTCTATCCGTTCTCTGGTTGTTTTTAATTAATACCTGCTAATATGCATATTTCATTTAATTCTTAAATTTGTATTAGTTATTTCTTCTCATTTCAATATATTTAAATGCTAATTTAATTAATTTTAAATGATTATTAGTAAACTTTAATAATTATCTTATTTTGATATTTATTAAATGACTATAATAATGTGATATATTTATCTTATTATTTTAATATATAAAAGATTATCTTAAATAAATTTATATTTTAAAAATCTCTATTCATATAACCTATCACAAATATAATAACTATGATATGTTTGAATATTGACTAAAACAGTTTTAAAAAAAACAACTAGTGCAATCTTTTTAGCAATTGTACTAGTACTAGGAACAATAGCTCTTACT
>JALDXL010000269.1:0-3483 GCA_032155045.1 Nitrososphaerales archaeon | reverse complement strand
AGAACCATTATACTTTAATCAATTATCTAAAATTATTAGAATAGGACAACAGGCTGTTCTTCGTCATATGAAAATTTTAGAAGATTCGGGGTTAATAGAAACATATACTCAAGAAAGTAACTTAGGTGCACCTGATAGAAAATACTATCAGCTTGCTTCCACTTTCAATGTGAATATGGTTTTCTCAAAAGATGGTTTTTACATTAGAAATAACGAGATAAAAGAACTAAGACATAAAGAGTATGAAAAATTATATAAAGAATATGAAAGATCAATAGAAGAGTACGATAATAAAAAGAATAAAAATTTCCACAAAATTGGATTATTATTAGATTTATTCAAAAATACTTTGATTGAAATTGAAAAAGAAATTTCACTACATGAAAGTAAAATAAATGATCTTCAGGCATTAAGACAAATGATATTAAAAGATATTCATAAGATTGGAAAAGATAATTTTGGGTTCTCAGAAAGACAAATAATTTATTCATTCATGGATAAACATACACCCCCAACTTCTTTCTCATCTTCTTCTTCTGTTACAGAATTAACTGATATACTTGATAAAAACGAGACAGCTATTAAAATTTCAGTGAAAAAACTTATTACGAATAGATTTACAGAGGATAAAACTTCAATATTTGAAAGTTCAAAGAATTCTGACAAATAATATTAAGAAAAAAATTATTATCAGTAAAATTGTAATTGAACACTGAAACCATGTCTATTCAACTCCCGAATGTAATGGCAATCAACACTGTTCACTGATTTTTAAATATTTTAGAATTAAATGAATATTGATCATAGCATTTATTACTAGATAGAAAAAGAATATTGAAAAAAATTATTTATTTTTTATGTCTTTATGCACACATGGCAATGCATATTTCAGCAGATTTTGGACAAGAAGATTTACATTCAGTTTCTACTTCCTCTACTTGTTGACTATATGTCATAGTCTTGTCATCATTAACAATAATGAAATTTCCTCCTTCTGCATAAACATTATCCAATAAGAATACAGGGCATAAGAATGCATACACTATTGTAATTATCACAACAAATGGAGGTAGCATTGTACAAACAGCTCTATTTCTTATCATCTTTTTCTTCAATATTATATATACTCTATACTATAAAATAATATTGGACTAAGTTAGACAAATATTCTCTAATTAATTTCTGAAAAAAAAGAGTTTTTTTGTTCAAATATATATACATTAAATTATTATCAATATATAAAGAAAAATTATTCATTAGTCAATATAGTGATATTTTTATTTTTCATCTCTTTAAATAAGCATTGGCTTATTTTCAATAACATCTCTAAATTTAGATATATCTTCATTTCCAGACTCTAATCCAAATATAAAATTATTTACTGCAATTTTGAAATCTTTAAGATACCTACTGATAATGAAAGTATATGTTCTTGTAGTAGAATCATATAATATTCCACAATCCACATTACCATCAATTACTATTTTAGCATTGCCATCAATCATATAAGCATGTGCTAGTCCACACCTAATGTCACTGTATACATTATGATCACATTTAATATTATCATAATTATTATGGTTATATCTAATAAGATATTCATATCTCGGACCAAGATGTTTGAAGAATTCATTAAAACATTTACGATTATAACCATGAAATCTATTTTTTTACCAATTAAAAATTGTCCCCAATATTCAGTATAACAACAAAGTGCAAGAGCAAGAAGAAAATTTGGAGCACCATTTGGAGTATTTACCAAAGATAATGTTTTTTCCAAATCTCCAAACATAAAATCTCTGACCTTCTTAACTGAAGCTATGTAATCAATACTATCTAACTCATTATTCATATGATGTATTTTAGATATAATTATGTTTATTATTAATAAATATTGAATATATTTCAAGCAACAAAATCTTATGTTTAATTTTTATCAGCCAGCTATACTTTTGATCTCTTTCATGCTTATTAAACTGTCATCCATATTATACTATCTATATGCAAAAAATTGCAGCATGTTTATGGTTCGATGATAAAGCTGAGCAGGCAGCAAAATTCTATACCTCAATTTTTAAAAACTCAAAGATAGACGATATAACCCTATATGGAAATGAAGGATACGAGATTCATGGGAGGAAGGCAGGATCTGTAGCTACCGTGGAATTTAAAATCGAAGGTCAAGAATTTGTAGCTCTTAACGGTGGTCCTATATTCAAATTTAATGAGGCTATTTCATTCCAAGTATATTGTGAGACGCAAGAAGAAGTAGATTATTATTGGCAGAAACTTTCCGAGGGAGGTGATGAAAAGGCGCAACAATGTGGTTGGCTCAAGGACAAATATGGTGTCTCATGGCAAATCGTTCCCACAGTTTTGATCAAGATGTTAAAAGACAAGGATACTAAGAAATCTGATAGAGTCATGAAGGTAATGCTTCAAATGCACAAGCTTGACATAAATATTCTAAGACAAGCTTATGAGGAAATATAACTATGAGAAAGGTAATAGCAACTCTGCAAACATCTGTCAATTATTACAACGAAGGATCCAATAAAGAATTAGATTGAATGATGGCAGATATATTGATTGAATACTGAAACCATGTCTATTCAACTCCCTCCGAAATAAATGAAAAAATGTTACGAGTTTACAGAGTTGAATAATACTAACAAAAAAATAATTCGATATCTATCAATAATTTTTATGATTCATAAAACTTGCAAAGATAGAGTTTACTTAACAATCAAACGATTAACTATTCCATATACTTGCTGATCTCCAAAATGATTGTCTGTTTGTTTATCATTTGGATCAATAGTTATTGTACTGAATTTGGACATAATTATTGATAAATCTACATTATTCCATATAGTTTTTCCATTTATTTTAATATCGGCAGTTCCATTAATTGATAAACTATTATCATCTGGTGTAAGTTGAATCATTTGGTTCTCATTTGTACTAAAATTTGTTATTTGATGGATATGTTCTCTAGAACCATCCATAGGAGATGCCAAAAAGTTTGCTTCAAAGTTTGTTACAGTTCCATTATGGACATTTAAAACCCAGTCTCCTGTTAGTATTACACTGAATGCATTTGTTATATTAAACTCATTTTCAGGAACTGTTATAACTAGAGAGCTTATTGTCCCAATGGACGAAAAAGTAGCAGTAGTGATATTAGTATTGGTACTGCTATTGTTATTTGCCATAGATTGAGAGTGTGACAACATTTTTTGATTAGTATCTTTCTCTATTTGTGCAAATACAGTAAATGAAGATGATTCATAACTACCACTACCATAGTTATTGATTAAGGAAACTGCTGTAACTATTATAGATAATGATAACAAAACAAGTTGTTTTTTTGGTGTTGTTGGAAGATTTATAATTTTGAACGATGATGATGTCACTGCTTTAAACATTAGTATTATTCTAGTTCGTTTAGAAAATACCTAAATAATTATCTTACTATCTACT
>JALDXL010000268.1:0-3497 GCA_032155045.1 Nitrososphaerales archaeon | reverse complement strand
TTGTTCAGTATCTCACTAGAATAATAGAATAACGAAATTATGTTAGTTAGTATAGATTATATTAATTAATTGAAAACAATAATTATTTTTATCAATATTCTAGATAAGATACTAAAATATTATTATTTAGTTCTTCTCCATGATCATATATGTGGATTCTTCTAAATCAGTAGGGTCTATCCGTAATAATAAAGGATAGTTGCATCTTACACATTTTGTATTGAGATATCCTTCTTGACAATTGAATAAATTTGTTTCATCTTCAACAGATACATCATGTCCTCCAAGTGTACAATTAATTTGTTTTAAAGACGAAAGCAGATATTGTGTCATAAAATTTTATATTCTGTCCCTATAATTAACTTTGTTATATAAATTTATATAGTAAAAAAAATAGTATTTAAAATTCTGAGAAAAAACTATTAGCTATTTTGTTTAATATTATTAGCTTGATATTAAATCTACAATATAACATAATATGAATATTTTATTATTAATTATTTTAGTATTATGTTCTAAAAGACTGATACGTTTTGAAACTAGTATTATTATTTTAAATATGGATCTGTTAATTTAACAATGAGAATTTAGATATGAATATTCTATTCTAATTTGGAACTGGATTCAGAAATTTGCAGAATATCCAATTTACAAACTTATTGGTTTCTGCTATTATAATAGATGAGAATGTTATTTAGATTGGTACCAAGTAATTCTGGCTATAGTTTTGTATTGAACCAGTACATAGCTCCATCTTGTGAATCTACATGCCAGAAGAAATTTGTTTGCAAAAAGATTTATTCATATCATTGCCAATATTTATCTGATTCAATTAGATTTCCAGAGTTTATAAAACACTTTTTTTTAAATTCATTTTATACGTTTACTATTAATCATCTACAATAATATTATCTATCAAAATAAAATTAATGGAAAGTGAGTTATATTGAAGAATCAAATTATATTAATAAATAATTTAGTTAATCATCACACGTTTCATAATATAATAACTGTTGTTATATTGCTACAAGCTGTAGTATTAGCTATTGAAACATTTTCACAATTTAAAAATTACATTTTTTTATTTGAGTGCATCAATACATTAGTCTTAATTATTTTTATTATAGAAGCAGTATTAAAGATGATTGCATTATATCCAAAACCTTACAGGTATTTTAAAGATGGTTGGAATATTCTAGATTTTTTTATAATTGTCATATCACTAATACCATTTACAGGAGACTTCACTACTGTTGCAAGATTGATTAGACTATTAAGAATTACACGCCTCACTAACAGATCAAAAGAAATGTCAGTAATGGTTATGACAATAATCAGATCTCTACCAAGTATGGTTAATATATTTTTACTTCTATCACTTCTCTTTTTCATTTATGGTGTTTCAGGATATTATTTATTCAATACAATAGATTCCGATCACTGGGGAACGTTACCAAAGTCGGTAATAACCTTATTTAAAATATTAACTTTAGAAGGCTGGATCGAGATAATGACTCAAGTGACAGAAGTTAATCCATTATACGGAGTTTTTTTTATAAGTTTTATTATTATAGGAACATTTATTGTTATTAATATATTTGTTGCCATCATTGTAAAGAAATCTGAAGAAGCCTACAAATATATACAAAACGAATTCCCAAACAAGGTAACCCAAACAGAAATACTTCAAGAGATTAAAGAAATTAGGGAAATGATAGAAAATCTGGAGAAAAAAATAGATAATAATAAAGAGGAAAAATAAGTATATTCATATCAAATTATTTATTAGTAAATTGGTTAAACTCATATTAACATATTTATTTCCTTAAATAATATTTAAGGTTCTATTAATTTAAAATATAGTACCTGTTTCATTCAATTCGTTAACAAAACGATTCTGGAAAGATATACTATTATATAAATAAAGAATTGTATTAAGTTATAGTCATTAAATATATTAAATTAATTTTTGATACACGATAGTAATCATCAAAATTCAGTTCTATTCTTAAATGATTGATTGATCTTTCCATAAAACTTTTCTCTAAAAAAGAAGTTAAATAGTATTTTAATTCTAATACATTACAAATTTCAGGATACTAAGAGCCTATCCCAAAAATAGATAGGAATATAGCTCCTCTTCTTTATCATAGTTATTTATACTAGTATTGAACAAAAGGAAATATCATAACCATATTATTAGAACAATTATACGCATTCCAGATGACCTATGGAATGAAATTAAAAATATTTTACCAGATTAAAAGCCAGAGAATACTATAGGTTGTCCCATTATTCCATATAGAAAAGTACTAGATGGTATTCTGTTTGTCTTGCGAACTGGATGTCAATGGAAAATGTTACCCAAAGAATATGGTTCTGGTTCTACTTGTCATAGAAGATTTCAGGAATGGAGAGAATCAGGTATTTTTAATAAAATCTGGACAAAAATGTTAAAAATATACGATAACAAGAAAGGAATCAAATGGAACTGGCAATCACTTGATAGTATATCAGTAAAATCCCCTTTATGGGGGCGATGACTGGTCATAATCCTGCAGACAGAAGCAAATTAGGAACAAAAAGACACATTCTAACTGATAAAAATGGTATTCCTTTGTCTATTGTTATAACATCTGCCAATATTCATGATGTTACTGTTGCAATTGATACAGTTGACAGTATAGTTATCAAAAGACCATCATCAACATCAACATCCAAACTAATGTATAACCAGCAGAAGAAACAGAATCTATGTCTTGACAAAGCATATCATTCCAAGGAAGTAGAATAAGAAATTATCAAAAGAGGATACATACCACATATACGACATAGAAGAAAAGAAAAATTATTTCGAAAAAAGCATCCAGCAAGAAGATGGGTGGTAAAGAGAACAAATTCATGGCATAACTATTTCAGAAAGTTATTTACAAGATATGAAAAGAAAGAAGAGAACTATCTTGGTCTTGTACAGTTAGCAAACAGTCTTATTGTTTACAGGAGGTTAATTTTGGGATAGGCTCTAAGTACCGTCATCAGTGTATACTGTATATCTTTCATATTTTTTAACTAATGACCAGATTAATGTTTTCAGAAACATTTCTCTTTAATTGTCTTTGAAGATGACTAATGTTTTAGAAGTATTATGTGTAATCAAACCAAGAATAAATAAATAGAGGAGACATAACTATTGCATTAAATATTTTATTTCTTTAACACCTAAGACTCATAACATACATAGAATGTTACTAACTACATTGTTTATTGTTAACTTAACAGAGCGAATTGCTTAGATTTTCAGTGTCCCATTGAATTAAAAAAATTGATAGAACCATTCATTTCAATCTTGATAGTTTCAGGTTTGTTTAAATTCCATCTTTGGATATCATGTAACGATGGATCTAAGCAATCATATCAAAGATTACAATAATAATACATTTTTAATTAATTACAAAAAGTGATCATTTTAATTCTACTGTAATTAGTTTATTACAATA
>JALDXL010000267.1:0-3520 GCA_032155045.1 Nitrososphaerales archaeon | reverse complement strand
GATATTGACTAAATTTCTGAATCCAATTCCATATAGACACGTAACTCCTTTTCTTATCTCCGAATATCACTAATGCCTTGGATGTATTGCGTAAACTCAATCCAATCCAAGAAAGTACAAATACAATGAATACAAGACTACAATAGTGGATGTCCTATTTCTCTCAAATGTTATTACCATAACATGTTAATAGAGGCACTCACAGCTATAGAATTATCGTTAACTTAACAGAGCCTTCTTTTTAATGAAATTGATTTTCTCTTTTGAGAACAGCTATTTCTCACGTTAATTCCTCTATTACAAACTACCTCAAGTTATAATAAAAGAATTTTTAATCTGATCATACCAATAAAAATATTCACCAAAAAACCTCTCTGTTAATCACATAGGTGGAGAATGATTCATGCATGGTAAGAAATACCAATCATTCTCCGGAGGTTTGTCGATATCTAGTCAAAAAATAGAATTTATCTCAACTTTTTGTATAAATTACTGAACTTTCTGTTGCAACTCTAAATAAACCAATATCCTGGAGATTAATGACATTGTCTTGTAATCATTCGTTCTCCGATAATTCATTTTTGTTCAATATCTTTTGGTAATTACATATTTTTTGATTATATTTTGTAGTTTTATCCAAAAGGTTATCAAAATATAACTTTATCTTTTCATTTTATCTATCATCTAAGACTTGATAATGATAGAGAATTTATTATGTAGAAATCTGAAATTAACCACGTTAATTAATAATATATTATTTGTATATATGTATATATTAGTAGATACATAAATAATATAAATAGATAATTTAAAATAATTGTTACGCAACTATGCTAAAACAAAATCTGAAAATGATATAGACAATATAATAGCAATTGATGAATCAATTTTTACTATGCAAGTCTGAAGAATTTACTAGACTCCTACACAAATAATTGATCTATACAAAGGAAATAAGTTTTCTAAACATACAATTAAATGAATTATATAAATCTAAAATCTATTAATTCAAATTCTTTTTTTATAATTGTAGGATATATGTATGTAATTAGTTAAACACCTTAATAATACAGAAGAATATATCCATTTTCAATATTCCCTTTTGATATTTTTATTAGCATTAATAAATGTAAGTAAATCTTTTTTAGAAGGTGATATATTAATCAGAAAGTAGTTATATCTTACTATTAATATGTTGCCTTAAAGCTAGTATAAATCCAATCGTAAAAATAATACTAAATAGAATTAAATGTA
The DNA here is from genome assembly GCA_032155045.1 of Nitrososphaerales archaeon. Lineage (GTDB taxonomy): Archaea > Thermoproteota > Nitrososphaeria > Nitrososphaerales > Nitrososphaeraceae > TH1177. Next base: position 2,266 of record JALDXL010000267.1, on the reverse strand, counting down.
CACCTATATTGAGAATTTTATCATTATAATAATCTATTGCTATACCAATTCAACATATCAGAGTTACAATGAATAGAATGATAAGCATTCTATTTGTTAATCTCATAATTATAGTACATTCTGTAATTATAGTACATTCTGTTTGAACAAAAAAATTATTATCCGTTGGAAACTTGTTATCACTATACGATGTATTTATTATTAACTAAATTACTTGTAATAAACTCAATATAAGAATACCGGTATTTGTATTTGTAAATTGATTTTACTCTCGTATATTACTATTGATAATAAAATATTTATCATATAATTATTAAAATATCTAATTATATTTGATCTGACAAGTTAAGAGTGATTATAGGTATAGCCTATTTGTTTTCTGACATCCTATTAATTATATCCAAAAATAATTATTATTATTCTCATAATTGATTACTAAAAAATTCTTTTTATAAAGTATATTAAATATTAATATATTTCAAAAAGGATTTTCAAAATAAATAGTAATTTATGTTTTAATTCAAAATTAGAATAAAAAAATTATATTGTATCTATTGATGTAAAATAAATTTGATTATTTCCTGATATATCTTCTTGCCAAACAACAAACAGCTCATCAGCAGTAGCAGCCAATTGTGGATTGATTGAATTAGAATTTGTAGTAGTGCTCAAGTTAATTGGTTCGTTAAAAGTAATACCATCATCTGAACTCTTTGTTAGAAACACATCAAACTGATCCTTGATCTGTTCTTGCCAAACAACAAACAGCTCATCAGCAGTAGCAGCCAATTGTGGATTGATTGAATTAGAATTTGTAGTAGTGCTCAAGTTAATTGGTTCGTTAAAAGTAATACCACCGTCAGAGCTACTTTTAATCATTATATTATCTTTCTTAGTATTATTGTCATTCCATATTACATGAAGATTGTTATTCAATACTATCAAGTTAGGATTAATTGAATCACCAGGATCATCACTCAAGTTAATTGGTTCGTTAAAAGTAATACCATCATCGGAACTCTTTGTTAGAAACACATCAAACTGATCCTTGATCTGTTCTTGCCAGACTACATATACATCATTGTCGTACATCTTAATTATGCTATTAGTTGCAAATTTGGAAGAATCATTATTATTTAAAAAAATTGTTTTTCCAAAACTATTACCATCATTGATACTATTTCGTATTAATATAGTCGAGGTATCATCTTTTACGTTAAAACTATTCCACATAACATCAATAGTATTATTAGAGGCAGCTATTTGAGGTGAGATCTCATAATTATCTCCTTCGTTGTTACTTATAATTTGTTGATTTGAGAATATAGTATTATTGTTATTGGATGTATTTTTCTTAAATAATATTTTGCTGGATTTATCTGAATTATCTTGCCAAACAACATATACTGCATTATTGTCATTGACAGCAGTAGTAATATCTGGATTCGTTGAATCCGTATTATTGAAACTTAGAAAAACAGGAGACGAAAAAGTATTCCCATTATCTTTGCTTTGTTTAAATAAAATACTGGTATTTGTATCAAGTAGGTCGTAAGATCTTGCAAATGTATCATCTTCCCAAACAACATAAATAATATTCGAAGATACTTCTGATTGTGGGTTAAATGAGCTTCCTGTATTATTACTTATATTAATAGGATCTTTAAAGCTAATACCTTTGTTCTCGCTTTTAGCAAGAAATATGTCCGATTGAATTTCATTATTCACTCCATGATTTGCATCGCCAGTCCAAAAAACAAGAATAAAATTGTGATTAAAAGTTTTAATTTGTGGAAATGTAGAATTTATAATTCCATTACTGAGATTAAGAATTTTTGAAGATTCAGCAAAAGATAGATTTACAAATTGTGAGCCTATGATGATACCAATATATAAAAAAATTGCTGAACATGTAATCGAAAATTGTAATGATTTTAGTCTCATTAGTAATATAAAATTTTTAGACTATATTTTTAGTTTCTCTATTTTTTAATAAATAGCTGATCAATTTATAACCTAATATTAAGAATTAATAGAATATATTCGGCAGGGCTCTGTTAATTTAAGATTTATTCGCCTCTTCCTCTAAATTAATAATAAATTCATCCTTGTATATTATATCGTTGTACATTGAAACAAAGAAATGTATTCAGTTATATACATGAAATAGATTACATTTATTTTGTATACATGAATAATAATCATCAAAACTTTCTATTCTATCTTTGAAATACTGATTAACCTGTCCCATTAGACTTTTCTCTAT